>JAAYFL010000097.1 GCA_012728235.1 Synergistaceae bacterium | reverse complement strand
TGCCGTAATCCCTTAATTTAAAGATTTCGGGGATTCCGCTCAGGAGTGAGACTGCATCTTACGACATAAGTGTCAGCTTTCACCAAATGCTGATTCTCTGTAACTTCAGTTGTAAGAGCTTAATTCCATCATCGCGTTTAAGTATTTATTGAGTATAGGATATAATACAGCAGATAGGATTCAATTGTCAATTATACCTAAATTGCGCAACTGCAAATTAAGACGGTATGTAGAATTTCATAGTAAGACGTTGTTATCAGCAATATTTAGACGTACAATTAGCGTAATTTAATATTATTTAAAGTAGGGTGATTATATTATGAAGTATGGATTTTTAGGAGCGGGCAATATGGGCAGCGCTATTATAAGAGGAATGATAAAGGGTGGATTTGATCCTAAAGAAATATTTGTCTATGACTTGTTGCAGGATAAACTTGATCTCCTTGCCGAAGAGTGCAATATAAAAAAAATAAAAACAGAAGAAGAAGTCTTTGAATGTGATGTTGTCATTATCGCTATAAAACCGATTATATTAGATGAAAATAAAGTTAGGATAAAAGAAATAGTAACGAAAGCATCTAAAAAACCCAAGTTTTTCATATCAATAGTTGTGGGGAAATCCCTTGATTATCTATCCGGAATTTTTGAAAAGTCACCGATTGCAAGAGTAATGACAAATGTAAATGCAATGACAGGTTCGGCGACAACTGGATACTGTATGAATGAGTATGCAACAAAAGAACAAGATAAAATAGTTACTGATATCTTTTCGAACTTAGGAATAATTACACCAATAGAGGAAACCAGTTTTGCTGCTTTTTCCGCAATAGCGGGTTCATCACCGGCATTTTGCTATATGTTTATAGAGGCGTTGGCGCGTGCTGCGGTACGAGGAGGCATACCGAAACCGCTTGCTACTAAAATTGCAGCTCACACTGTCTACGGAAGTGCAAAAATGGTTCTTGGTTCAGAAAAACATCCTTTGGAGTTGTGTGATATGGTTTGTTCGCCTGCCGGAACAACGATACAGGGTGTTTGTTCCCTTCAAAAAGATGGATTTGAGGCAAGTATACATAACGCAGTAAAAAAAGTTATGCAACGTGACTGTGAAATAGGTGGTAATTAAGTGGAACGTAGAGAGAACCTTAAAACAGCGCACAGAATAGTGGTTAAAATAGGCACATCTTCCATTACTCATCCTAATGGCAGTATAAATTTGCAAAGAATGAAAAAACTAGCTTCAGTCCTTACTGATATTAAAAACAGTGGGAAAGAAGTGATTTTAGTTTCATCGGGAGCTGTTGGTGCCGGCTTAAGCATTTTGGGGCTTAAAAAAAGACCGGAAGAAATTCTTTTGAAGTTAGCTGCAGCGTCTGTGGGGCAGGCCTCTCTTATGCAGATGTATAGAAGTTTTTTTAATGAATATAATCAAACCGTTTCGCAAATACTTATAACTAAAGAAGATGTGGAAGCACGAGGAGAAATTATTACAGGTTTGTTTAACAGACTATTCGCTCTCGGAATTATACCTATAGTAAATAATAACGATGCGGTTGCCACAGATGAAATAGAATTTTCTGATAATGATTATCTTTCTGCGGTTGTAGCCGAGTTAATATCTGCTGATTTGTTGGTAATTCTAACAGATACAGATGGGCTTTATGATAAGAACCCAAAAACAAATGGGGATGCTACGCGTATACCAATATGTGATAAAATCACACCGAAAATAGAATCAATGGCTGAGGGCAAGGGATCTGCGTTTGCGATGGGTGGAATGACCACTAAAATAATCGCTGCTAAAAAATGTGTAAAAAGCGGGTGTAATGCTGTGATAGCAAAGGCGGAAGATCCTCGTACTTTATATGATGTTCTGGATGGGAAGGACGTTGGAACACTTTTCCCGGCTAAGAGAGGGGCTGTCGGCTAATGTCAAAGGAGTATATTGTAGAGCTTGGAGAAAAAGCAAAAGAAGCATCAAGATTTACTTCGATGTGTGATACAAAAACAAAAAATGAGCTTCTTATAAAATGTGCAAATGCTCTTAGAGAGCATTCATCATATATTCTGGAAATCAATTCGGAAGATCTAATTAACGCAGAAAAAGCAGGCAGGAAAAAGTCGTTTTTGGATAGACTTGCCTTAAGTGAAAAAAGAATAGAAGATATGGCCTCCGGCTTAAAAGAAGTAGCGGAATTACCGGATCCGGTAGGAGAGATATTGAGCATGAAGACTATGCCTAACGGAATGATTGTGGGACAAAAGCGGGTGCCCATGGGGGTTATAGGAATAATATTTGAAGCAAGGCCCAATGTTACCTCAGATGCATTTGGCCTTTGTTTTAAGGCAGGTTCAGCTACAATCTTAAGAGGTGGAAGCGAGGCTCTTAAGACAAACTCTGCGATAGTTAACGTCTTTAGAAGAACGTTAAAAGATAATGGAGTAGATGAAAACATTGTAACGCTCGTGGAAGACACCGATTATGAGACCGCTAAGAAAATGATGTGTTTAAATAAATATATTGACGTCCTTATACCGAGGGGTTCAGCAACTCTTATAAAGACTGTTGTCCAAAACAGCACTGTCCCCTTTATTGAGACGGGAGTAGGGAATTGTCATGTTTATGTTGATGAAAGCGCCGATTTAGATATGGCTAAAAAAATAGTAATAAATGCTAAGACACAGCGTCCGGGAGTTTGCAATGCATGCGAAACTCTTCTCGTTCACGAAAGATTAAAGGATTCTTTTGTTCCTAGAATTACCAATGCTTTACTAGAAGCCGGAGTGGAAGTTAGAGGAGATAAAGATTTTGAGGTTGTAACAGGAGTAAAAAGAGCAACAGATGAAGATTTTGCCACAGAATTTGAAGATTATATTATTTCTGCAAGAACAGTTCTAAATTTCGATGAAGCAATAGAGCATATCAGGAAGTATTCGTCCGGCCATAGTGATTGTATCGTGACTGAAAATTATACGTCCGCTCAGCGCTTTTTGAACGAAATAGACTCCTCCTGTGTTTATGTTAATGCTTCCACAAGGTTCACGGACGGCAATCAATTCGGACTTGGAGCAGAGATAGGAATCAGCACACAGAAACTTCATGCCAGGGGACCAATGGGGCTAAAAGAGCTGTGTACAACAAAATATATCATATTTGGTGCCGGCCAAATTCGAGAATAGCGTTTTTAAATAGCAAAGTTTTTCTCTGCTAAGAAGAAACTCCTGTAGAACTTAATAAACCCATAAATTAGTGCTGAGCAAATGCATTTTATTCTTCGCTCAGCACTAATTATTGTCTCTAATCGGTCAAGGATTGAAAGTTGTTATTTTTCCTTCAAAACTGCTCCTTCAACACCGGAAGTTGCGAATGTTCGATACCGTTCTAAGAAGGGACTGGTTGTCTCCTGACACTTAGGCGTATATTTTTTTCTACGTTCTTCCAAAACTTCCTCACTTACTTTGAGATCAAGTTTTTTTCGCGGTATATCAATCGAAATTATGTCTCCATCCTCTACGAGACCTATAGGTCCGCCGGTGCATGCTTCAGGTGAGACATGTCCTATGGCCGCTCCACGTGTGGCTCCGGAAAAGCGTCCGTCTGTAACAAGAGCTACCGTGCTACCTTTGCCTTGTCCCATAATGGCTGAAGTAGGAGTGAGCATCTCTCTCATTCCGGGCCCGCCCTTAGGTCCTTCATTTCTTATTACAACGACATCCCCATCGTTTATCATATTATCAAGAATTGCTTTGCTTGCATCGTCCTCACATTCAAAAACCCTAGCAGGTCCTTCATGTACCATCATTTCAGGCGAAACAGCAGATTGTTTTACTATTGCACCAAGAGGTGCAAGCGTTCCTTTCATAAATGCAATTCCACCTTCTTTGTGATACGGATTATTTAGAGGACGTATAACGTTAGAATTAAGTACTTCTGCATTAGCACAATTATCTTTTATCGTTTTTGTCGTCACCGTTATGCTTTCTCCATGAATAAGATTGCTATCAAGGAGTTGTTTTATAAGAGCTTGAACTCCACCGGCTTGCCAGAGATTTTCAATGTGATGCTGCCCCCCTGGACTCATGGAGCAAAGATGCGGAACCCTCGATCCTATATCATTAAAAACATCAAGAGAGAGGGTTAACCCCGCAGCCCAGGCTATCGCAGGCAAATGTAGAGTTGTGTTCGTGGAGCCTCCCAATGCCAAATCAACGGCAACTGCATTTTCAAATGCTTCTATTGTTAAAATATCACGAGGTTTAATGTTTTTATTGACAAGATCCATTATCGCTCTGCCTGCGTCTTTGGCAAGTCTGACACGGCCCGCATGAACTGCGGGTACAGTGCCATTCCCTGGGAGTGCCAAACCCAGTACCTCCATCATGCAGTTCATAGTATTGGCTGTGAACATTCCAGAACAGGAGCCGCACCCTGGACATGCATTGTCCTCGATTTCTTTTAGCTCTCTTTCATTAAGTTTGCCGGCAGACAACATGCCGACACCTTCAAATACGGTGTTAAGGTCGAGCTTTTTCCCTGAAAGGTTGCCGGCCATCATTGGTCCACCTGAAATTATGATAGATGGAATATTTAGTTTTGCTGCAGCCATAGCCATACCAGGAACAATTTTGTCACAGTTCGGTATAAGGACCATGGCATCAAATGCATGCCCTTTTGCCATTACCTCTATTGAATCCATGATAAGTTCTCTACTGGGAAGAGAGAATTTCATGCCATCATGATTCATTGCAATTCCGTCACATACCCCGATAGTAGGGAACTCTAAAGGAAGTCCGCCTGCTGCATATATTCCGGCTTTGACAGCTTCCGTTATAGTTTTTAGATGGACATGCCCCGGGATTATAGAGTTAAAAGAGTTTGCCACGCCTATCCAAGGGCGCTCTATTTCCCAATCAGTGTAACCCGCAGCTTTAAGCAAAGAGCGGTGGGGACTTCTCTGGTAGCCTATTTTTGCTTTATTGCTATTCATGATTTGATAGTTCCTCCAAACTCAATAAGATTTCATCATTAGAACTTCCCGGGGTAACCATGGGTAAAACCAAAGCCTCCTGTGGAATTCTAAAGTCGACAAGTGCTGGTCCAGGAACCTTCAGGGCCTCCTCGATTGTACTTCGGACATCTTCAGGTTTACAAGCAGCAAAACCCTTAACTCCCATACTCTCCGCGATTCCAACGAAATCAGGATCGCGTGTGTAGAGTGTGTTTGAATAGCGTTTTTTAAAGAAGAACTCCTGCCACTGTCGAACCATACCTAGACAGGTGTTATTAAAAAGAAAAACTTTTACGGGGATATTATACCGAGCACATGTATCAAGTTCTTGAATGTTCATCATAAAACTTCCGTCTCCGGCAAGGCAACAAACATATTCTTGCGGACAAGAGGAAGAATTGCATGTATAAGCGGCTCCGATTGCGGCAGGGAAACCGAATCCCATTGTGCCGAGACCACCAGAAGTGAGGAAGTGTCTTGGCTCTTCTACTTTGTAATACATTGCTGCCCACATCTGATGCTGTCCAACCTCAGTTGTTACGATCGTTTTGCCGCCCGTTATCTCTCTTAGACTTTCTATTATGTGCCATGGTGCTATTCCATTTTTATATTCTGTTCTTGGCAGAGGTTCTTTCTCTCGTATTAATTCTAGATCCTCAATCCATTTTCTATGAGTACATCCACACGTTTTTTTGTCTACTGAAATTAGCAAGGCATTTAAAATACAATTCGCATCTCCTACAAGGTGAATTTCTGATCCTATTACTTTGTTCATTTCTGCAGGATCGATGTCTATATGTATTATTCTCGCTTTGGATGCAAAAGAAGAGGTTTTCCCCGTAGTTCTGTCGCTAAAGCGCGGTCCTACAGCTAATATAACATCTGCAGCCATAACTGCTCTGTTTGCAACAGGATGGCCGTGCATTCCAGCCATTCCCAAAGAAAGGCCGGAAGGATGTGATTCGGGGAAAGCACCCTTCCCCAACAAGGACGTAACTACAGGTATTTGAAATTTCTCAGCGAATTCTTTAAGCTTCACTGCAGCACCAGATCTAATAACCCCGCCACCTGCGAAGATAAGAGGTCTCTCTGCTTGTTCTATAAGAGCAACTGCTTCGTCGAGACGAGAGAAATCAGTTTTTGATTCAGGATTATATCCAAGGAATTCGACCTTATCAGGATACTCAAAAGCACCGAACCCTTTTTGAACATCTGCAGGTATATCTATTAAAACAGGACCAGGTCTACCTGTAGTTGCTATGTGAAAAGCTTTTTTAACTGCGGGTGCAATCTGTTCAGGCGTTCTTACTTGCATACTATGTTTGACAACAGGGATGGTTATGCCTAAGATGTCGGCTTCCTGAAAAGCGTCTGAGCCTATGGCTGTAGTGGCAACTTGTCCTGTTATTGCAATCATAGGCACAGAATCTATGCTTGCAGTTGCTATTCCGGTTACAAGGTTTGTCGCACCCGGCCCTGAAGTGGCAATACAGACTCCCGGTTTTCCACTGGCGCGAGCATAGCCATCTGCGGCATGTGCAGCCGCCTGTTCATGTCGCATCAGAACATGATTAATCTTAGAATCGTATAAGGCATCAGAAAGAGTTATAACAGCACCGCCAGGCAATCCGAAGATTGTATCGACGCCTTCAGCCTCTAACGATTTGAAGAGCATTTGAGCTCCGTTAATTTTGGACATTGGATATACCCCCTAATCTTGATGATAAAGCCACAATCAATTTCTAACTAAATATATTTTCTTATGTTCTCCCCGACTTGCTCTGAGGTAGCCTCTCCTCCGAACTCAAATGGGAGCTCGTTTCTAGAAGCATTTTTTAAAAAGTTAAAGACAGCGCTGTTTATTGCCTTTGAGGCTTTTTCTTCGTCTAGGTGTTCAAGCATAAGTGCACCTGAAAGTATAGCTGCTATTGGATTAGCCCTTCCAGTATTTGCTATATCAGGAGCTGATCCATGTACTGGTTCAAACATTGATAGTCCATCTCCGATATTCCCGCCTGCTGCTGTGCCGAGTCCCCCAGCCAGTCCTGCTTGAAGATCACTGATAATGTCACCAAAAAGATTGGGACACAAGAGTACACCGTAAGAAGCAGGATTTCTTACAAGATGATAGCAAAGAGCATCAACGTTGACGGTAGAATATTTCAACTCCGGATATTCTCTTGACAATATATTTATTGCACATTCTTCAAAAAAACCATATAAAGCCGAAACAGCATTAGATTTGGAGACAATCGTAAGGATGTCTTCCCCTCTTTTTTTGGTCAACTCCGCGGCATATCTTGTTATTCTTTCAATTCCAGGCTTGCTGTTTATAGCTGCTTGTGCTGCGAAAGGACAAAGAGGAGTCGTTTTTAGTTTTAGAGATCCCTCTAATTTATACAACTCTCTATTTATATTTATTGGAAGCTCCAATTCTCCTGAATCCGTTGTGTCGCCTATGCACATGTATAAGTCTTCGGTATTTTCTCGAACAACGACTGAATCTATTGTCCTTTCTTCAAGTTTGACCGGTGTTTTAACATTTGGCAGAGACAATGCTGGGCGAAGATTGACGTACTGATCAAAGCGAAAGCGGAGGGCCAGTAATATCCCTTGCTCCATAATGCCCGGTTTTATTCTTGGATCTCCTATTGCCCCCAAAAGCATTGCATCACACTTTTCCATATTATCCATAGATACTTCCGATAATATTTCGCCTGTTGCAAGGTAGTGGTTTGCACCATGGGGGTATTCATCCCATTCAAATGAGAAACCCAATCTTTCCCCGACTCTTTCAAGTGTTTTTACTGATTCTCCAGTAACTTCTGGTCCAATTCCGTCGCCCGGTAGAAGGGCTATTTTATATTTTTTCATTTTAAATCCGCCTTTCGCTTTTCTTGGAGAATTGTCTTAACATAAGGCACAAGACCTCCTAGCCCGATAAGCTTTTGGAGAGTTCCCGAGAAAGGCTTGGCGTAATATGTTTCATTCTTTGTCTTGTTAAAAATAGAGCCGCATGCCAAATTAATTTCTAAGAGGTCGCCTCTTGAAATTTTATCAGCGTCGGCACACTCAAGTATAGGGAGTCCAATATTTATTGAATTGCGATAGAAAATACGAGCAAAAGATTTAGCAATGACGCAAGCAACACCGGCACCCTTTATAGCTAAAGGAGCGTGTTCTCTGCTTGAGCCACACCCAAAATTATTGCCGGCAACAACAATGTCTCCTTTTGAAACTTCTTTTGCAAATAATTCGTCAATAGGCTCCATACAATGTTTAGCTAGTACTTCCGGTTCACTTGTTACGAGATACGCTGCCGGAATGATAACATCTGTGTCAATATTGTCCCCATATGTCCATGCTTTACCGATTAATGTAGTATTCATAGCTTTGCCTCCAGCTAGCCTGTTATTTCTTTTGGATGACAGATATGCCCTGCAACGGCAGTGGCAGCTGCAACCATTGGACTTGCAAGAATAACTTCGCTTTTAGATGAACCCATCCTACCAACGAAATTTCTGTTACTTGTGGACACACAGCGTTCTCCAGCAGCAAGGA
>JAAYFL010000096.1 GCA_012728235.1 Synergistaceae bacterium | reverse complement strand
GCTGCAATACTTGAAATGCTATTCTCTGAATAGAGTTTAGCGAGAAGGGCTTAACATTCCCATCTGTTCGCTTATTTCATAAATATAACCGCCGTCCCTATCCCACGAGTAATTGCCATTCCCGGCAATTGCTCCGTGGCCATTTATAAATACCATCTGTTTGTCTATTGCCCTGCTCATGGTTATATAACCATTATATGTGGGCAAAAATGGCATGCGTCCTCTAATAATCCTACTTGACCAATCTCCTTTTAACCCTGTTTTATTAATAACATCATCAACCACCGCCCTAATATCCGGGGTTGTATCGTCAATAAAATACATTCTTCCTCTTGTCGACTTCCCGAATTTTTCTAAAATATAGGCCGAAGCCCATATGCCATCCGGAAGATCTCTTATCGCAGCAACCACCACAAAAAGGGCATCTATTCCTGCTAATTGTCTTGGCTGTCTACTGGAGTTTGAAAGAAAACCATCAGCCTCCTGCCAGCGAGAAGGATCTCCATTAGGAAAGATCCTATCCATTAGCGCTAACCCTGCTTTGCAGCGAAGGGCAGGATCTCCTTGCCAAAGCTGCTCCCAAAGCTCTCTTTCGCTTTGTTGCATTGGCTCTTCTTTTAAATTATTTATCATGGGGATACCAAGTTCTTTTATTCTTTCATATTCAATGGATTTTGCTACAAATTCATCCCATCGAGATGAAGATAAAGAGGGAGTCACAATTATTGTTGTGATTAGAAACGACATAACAATGATAATCGTTTTTTTCATTACTCATACCTCCTACTCTTTTCTTATTTACCCATTTTCGAAAAGAGAAAAATGTTTTTATAGTGCGAACATTATGATTATACAATATTAGTAAATGTGCAAAATGAGCAAACTGCTGAATTTCGCTAGTGCCCTTGTAAAATAAAAAGCGGTGCCTTAAGTTTAAGGTACCGCTTTTACTAATTATTAACAATTTTGTTGTTACTCTTCAGAAAAATATTATTCTGCTTTAATTTTCTTAAAAAAGACCGCTTTGCCGTCCTTTGCTTCTAGGATATATCCATCTTTGTTTTTAGGATTGTGAAACTCATCCATTGTCAGAGTTGCGTGCATAAGTTTTAAGTCTTTTGTTTGTTCAAGTGCATCACGAACTTTTATAGGATCATCGCTGTTGGCGGTTTCAATGGCATTTTTAAGCCAATAGACACAATCGTATGCCATAACAGCATTCATAAATTCTTGACACTCTGTTCCTGTCTGTTTTTCATATTTTTCAAAAAACTCTTTAAGCGTGGGATCTTCTTTCGCTACATGACTAATCCAAAATGTATTGTTCATGCTATTGCCAGCGATTTCCCACATAAAGTCCCCGTAACCGTCGCCACCGATGATAGGAACGTTTATTCCCATCTCTCTTGCTTGTTTAACTGCAAGGGGAAGGCATTTACCCATGGTTGGGATGCAGAGGACATCTGGCTCAGCTTGCGCTATTTTGGTTAGCTGTGCTCTAAAATCTACATCTTCTCCTCTATGCCCCTCGTTGGCTACAATTACTCCGCCTGATGCTTCATAATCAGCTGTAAAAAATTCTCTTAAACCCTGAGAGTAATCGCTTGAAACGTCATAAAGAATAGCTGCTTTCTGTGCCTTTAAATCTTCCCTAGCAAAGACAGCAAGAATTTTACCCTGATACGGGTCAAGGAAACAGATTCGGAAGTTGTAAGGTCTGACATCTCCTTTTTCGTCAACTGTAACTTTCGGATTTGTAGGAAGAGTCCCCAAATGTGCAACTTTGCCTTGGTTAAATATAGGCGAAGCTGCTATACATAGACCTGAACCGCTAGGACCAATTGCCGCTACTACTTTGTCTTGTTGTACAAGACGACGGGCAGCATTAACCATATCTTCATTTCTGGTGCGACAGTCATACATAATAAGTTTAATTTTCTTTCCTAAGATACCGCCTTCGGCGTTTATTTCATTAACCGCCATCTTTACAGATTCAACCTCGGCAACTCCGTAAGCTGCGAAGTCTCCTGTAAGCGTTGCTATTTCTCCTATTTTTATCGTGTTCTCGGAAAAATGAACTGTTGTATAAAAAATTAACGAAGCTAATAAAATTAAACCGACAACCAAAAACATTATTCTACGCATCACATTACCCCCTATAGATTTTAGTCCTCGGAACTGACAGCTTATAATAGCATGAAAACGATAGGTTAGACAATCTGATACAGATAAATTCGATATTTTTTGTTAAATTTAATATCTGTAAAAAATACTTTATTTTTTCACTCTGACGATAAAACAAAAACATATAGCCCCACATCTTCATATGAAGATGTGGGACTATATGTTAAAAGTGGTGCCGAAGGGGGGATTCGAACCCCCATAGGTGTTACCCCGGAGGATTTTGAGTCCTCTGCGTATACCGTTCCGCCACTTCGGCTTTTTCAAGCGTCAATATTTAGTAAACGTTGATTAATATATCATTTTATACATTTACACGCAAGATACTACATAATTTCAAGCAAAAATTTTACTTTAAAACTTTGTAAAAAACACGTACAGAAAAACTAAGGAGTTGCGAATTGGCTGAAAATAAAAATTATACTTATTCAATATTTTATTCTTTATTCTTTATTCAGCAAATCTCTTCCAGAATCTTTTGAGACGTTGTTTTATTTTTGTTTCGTCTCCCTGTTCTCCCGGTTTATAAAATCTTCTAATCTCCGGTGCATATGACTGTGCTACCCAGTGATCAGGATAATCATGAGGATTTAAGTATCCCTCTTCGCTGTTACGCAAGTGCAAAGGAACTTCCATAATATTTCCTGAGATAACATTTGACATAGCATTATTAATTGCTTTATAGGCTGAGTTGCTCTTAGGCGCCGCCGCCAAATATATTACAGCTTCGCTAAGAATTATCCTCGCTTCAGGAAGACCTACTCTGTCAACCGCAGCTGCCGCATTTTGTGCAAGTATGAGCGCCATTGGATCAGCCAAGCCTATATCTTCGGCCGCAGATATGCAAAGCCTGCGACATATAAAACGCAAATCATCTCCAGCTGCAAGCATTCTGGCTAACCAGTAAACAGCAGCATCCGGATCTGAGCCGCGTATACTTTTTATTAAAGCGGAGATAACCTCGTAATGGTCGTTTTTCACTCTATCGTAACGCTGTGTAGCAATACCAGTGCTTTTAGATACAATCTCTTCTGTTAAAATTTTCCCGCCACACAAAGCTACGGAAGATGCTGCTGTTTCAAGACGCATCAGCGCCTGACGGGCATCTCCGCCAGCCAGAGATGCAATTTTCTTTATCACTTTCTCTTCCGCGCTTACTTCCAATAGCCCCAATCCTCGCTCTTTATCATTTAAAGCTCGCACTAATATTTCATAAATGGCTTCTTCAGAAATGGGGTTCAATGTGTAAACTATCATTCGGGAAAGAAGAGTTTTATTAATTTCAAACCAAGGATTTTCTGTGGTTGTACCTATAAGAATAATATCGCCAGTTTCTACTGACGGAAGTAAAACGTTCTGTTGCTTTGAGTTAAAATGGTATATTTCGTCGATAAAGGCCAACGAAGAACGCCCTGTTAAGCGCTTTAACTCTTTAGCCTTATCGAGCAAATTACGAAGCGTTTCAACTTTTGCACTGACGGCATTTACTTCTAAAAGTTCTCTCTCGGTTATTTTGGCAATAAGACGCACGAGAGATGTCTTCCCTGTTCCAGGAGGACCAAAAAGGATGCAGCTCGGAACCTGCTCCCTCTCAAGCAGAGTACGGAGCGGCTCTCCCATTCCAAGTATATGATCTTGTCCCAAATACTCATTTAGAGATGTAGGACGCATCCTTTCGGCAAGAGGTACCTCAAATTTTAGTTGAGGACCGGGTATTTCTGAAGTGTAAAGGCTATATTGGGGAGACAGGTTTTCTTTTTTTTTCACTTTTATTGGCTTAAAAGATTTTTCTCTCCAAAAATCTCATTAAATCAAGTGAGTTTTTCGGGGATCTAAGCCCCTCTACTTCGGGGGCTGTAACTACACGAACCATAGGATAGCGGGTAGCAAGAAAATGTTGAATTACTTCTGACATAGGACGTCCCATGTATTTAGGAGAGAATGATTGGCTTTCTTTCCAATCTGTAACAGAGAAAATCGCATCAGAAGGCACGTGAATCGCATCAATTCCCAAAGCTGCCGCCCTGCATAACCAACAGTCAAGGTTTGGGGAAACCTTTTCCGGCAATGTCAAAATCAGCTCTTTAGCCGAGTTCATCCACTTATCTCCGCGCTTCGCATGTATTTCTCTATATTCCCAAGGCACTATGGGAGTGGGATCTTCAAAATCTTTGATAAAATCTAAAAGCGTCGGGAATGAGACGTCTGCCCACTCTTCCCATTCAGGTTCATCTCTTTGCACTAAAACAGCTCTTACCCCTGCTCGTCTGGCACATTGCAAATCATAAAGAAAATCCCCAATCGCAACGCAATCTTTCGGTAAGACTCTCATCTTCTCCGCAGCGAGAAGAAATGAGCGAGGATCAGGTTTTATATTTGTAGAGTTATCTCTACCGAATACATGTTCCGGTAATTTTATTCCTATCTTTTTTGCTACAGCCTCAATGGATTCTGTTGTATTGCGAGAAACGATACAAAATGGGATCTTCTGTGAATACAGTTTTTCAGTCAACTCAATTGCACCGGGGACAGCAGTCGCCCTTTCTGTACCAGCCATCTCTAACTCACGTAAATCTTTCATCAAAGATTTTCTATCAGACTCGGTTAAAGTTGACGCTTCTTCAAGCAACAAGGCCTTTCTACCGCCATAGTAACGTTTTCTTATGTCGGAGAAATCAAGTTTGGTCTCTGCTAAAACTCCATCCCAATCAAGTATAAAAGCTTTTGAATTAGATGGATGCCAAAAAGGCTTTGTTATTGTCATAATCATGCTCCCAATTTGTTTAATATACTTCTGCTGCTTTACTAAAAACCCCCACTCGGCCGTGTATAGGAGGTCTTGTCCCGCTTCTCAAAGAGATAGAGCCCCTCGCGTTCTACTTGGTCGACCGTTAAGTCTCCGCCGCCTACACGAAAAGGCACTGCACGGGTTTGTTTGTTGGATCAAGACCGTACCCATATTTCACTAACCTTGCAGGGGAGTTCATCTTCTTTGCGTTTAGATTAATTATAGCTTTGTGTTATAAAAAGTACAAGTGCACATCATTAGTAAAAGTCCGAGCAAATCTGTATTACAGCGATAAAGTGAGAGTTAAAATCTTATTTAATATAAATTTATGGAACAAATCTATAATGGTTTTTATATCTTATAAGATATAAAAACCATTGATTATGTGATGTATATTGCTTAAGCATTATTCATAATCAAAAGTTGCAACAAGTCCTGTAAACATCTAAAATTACAAGAGCAATGTTTTTATACAAAATAATAAAAGCTGAGCAAATAGGAGAGATAAGAACATAATGAACGAAAAGATGTTAAGCGAAGCTAGGTATCAGCAGCTTGCCGCGGATATTGCCTCACGAATAGCGGAAGGAAGCTATAAAGAGGGAGATAAAATTTTTGCACGGTCTTCCCTTGCTTCTCAGTATCGTGTTTCTCCTGAAACAGCAAGGAGGGCAATTTGTGTTCTTTCTGAGCTAGGAATTGTTGAAGCATTAAAAGGCAGTGGAGTTACCATTAAATCCAGAGAAAATGC
>JAAYFL010000095.1 GCA_012728235.1 Synergistaceae bacterium | reverse complement strand
GCCTTGGACAGGCCCGAAGCAGACACTATCCTTCTTTCCTGTGGTGCTCCACGATTTATGGAAATGGTTGAAGAAATAGAAAAAAAGACAGGCAAAACAGTCATTGCTAGTAACCAGGCCATGCTATGGAACACCCTGCGAATGGCAGGTATAAATGATAAAATAGAAGGTTTAGGGCGGCTTTTCAGAGAACATTAATTCTGTGTGTTATGTAATTCCATATCATATATAAGTAAAAGGAGGAAGTTAAATGTTTTCAAGAATGCAGAACAAAGTTAAGGAGCTCCAGCAGAAAATGGGGGAACAGGGAGTTGATGTAACATTTGCAATGGATCCCGACAGCGTATATTACTTTACTGGGATTCACGACTATCTGGGAATGGATTTTGGGCGCCCCACTATTGCAATTATTCCTCAGAGTGGAGAAATAAGTGTCGTTCTGCCCAGTCTAGAACTTAATATGGCTAGAGAAATGACTTGGGTAGAGAGATTACTCCCCTGGACAGATGGTATTGGCGACGAATGGCGTGGAGACATCAAACAAGCTCTTAAGGGCAAGAAGACAATTGGTCTAGAAGTAAACAAGACACATGCCGTCCTTGGCAATTTCATAGCGGAACAAAGCGAAGGGTCAAAAATAAAAGATATGTATATGACTATGAGCCGTCAACGCATGATCAAGACCCCAGAAGAAATTGCAATAATGAAAAAAGCAGGAAAAGTTGCTGTGGCTATGTGTGAAGCTGCACGTGACACAATCGGTCCAGGTGTGCCAGAATATGAGGTAGCTCTTGCTATCATCAACGGTGGAACCCAGAAATATGCGGAACTGCTTTCAGAAGATCAGTCTGGAGTAAACGCTTATTATTCACCACTAACACATGACCTCCAGATACTCCAAACAGGACCCAATATGCATATGGTACATAAACGTGCGAGCATTAAGAAGATCAATAAGGGCGATTCTGTCTATATGTGTTTTTGTAATGTTGCAGAGTTTAAATGCATGAAGGTTGGATTTGACCGTCAGTACTTTATTGGAAGCTTCACAAAAGAAGAGGAAATGGTTTATAACCAGTCTATTCAAGGGCAAAAGATTGCTCTGGATATGATTAGGCCTGGAGTGAAAGCATCTGATGTACATAAAGCGTCAGCGAAGTATTATGAAGATTTGGGTTATGGAATATGTTACAGAACTGGACGTGCTGTAGGTTACTCGCGCCTTGAAAAACCTGAAATTCGTGTAGACGATGATACGATTCTTGAAGAAGGCATGACTTTTGCTGTTGACGGAGCTGTCTCACTTGATAACGGTACCGCAGGAAGAGTTGGAGACTCGGTAGTAGTAACAAAGGACGGTTACGAATACCTGACTCCGATGGATAAGTCGATTCTCGTTCTGTAATAAGTAATTAAAATATATTCTAAATAAATCAACAATATTGAGGTCTTATATAAGACCTCAATATTGTTAAAAATAATCAAAGCTGTTTATGAAAGGTGTTGAAGCAATGAATAAGGTGAGATCTGAAACACTTTACTCAATTTTGGATGAGTTTAAATGCTATCCTTCATTATCCAGCAGTATAGACGAGCTTGTAAATCCTAAATATGGAGTTATTTCGAGCTTCCAAGACATAATTGACTCGGTCAATGCTTTGAAATCACAGGATTTAGAAAAATACAGTCCTTTTTAAGTGAGGCATATAAAAAATGAGAACGATCAAAGAGATTTCTGAAAAGTATGTTTCAGGAGAATTGAAACCAACCGAACTGGTGGGTAATCTTATTGGTGACGCAAAGAAACATAACCCTCAAAATCATATTTTTATTACAATTACAGAAGAAAGAGCTATGGAGGAAGCATTAAAAGCCGAGAAAGAAATTTCCTCAGGAGAAGTAAAAAGCTCCCTCCATGGTATCCCTTATACGCTAAAAGATCTTTTTAAAACAAAAGGAATAAAAACGACTGGCGGTTCGAAAGTCCTTGCAGATTATGTGCCTGAAGAAGATGCAGCAGTAGTAAATCAATTAAGTGATAACGGCTCTGTCCTTCTCGGTAAAGTCAACCTGCATGAATTTGCACATGGAGCAATAGGAATAAATCCTCATTATGGTACAGTGCCAAATCCCTATGACAGCACCAGGATAGCCGGAGGGAGCAGCAGTGGCTCAGGCGGCGCTGTGGCTGCAGGTTATGGATTTTTCTCTCTTGGCACGGATACCGGTGGATCTGTAAGAGTTCCTGCTGCACTTTGTGGCCTGGTAGGCTTGAAGCCTACTTATGGTCTGCTTTCAACTGAGGGTGTTATCCCTTACTGCTGGTCTCTTGATCATGTTGGTATTATTACACAGACGGCATATGACATTAAACTGGTCCTATCTTCCCTGGTACAGGGTATCAAAATTGATGGCAACAAATCACAAGAGAACAAAAAACAGATCGTTGTCGGCATTCCCAATACTTTTTTTTATGATGACCTGGATCCGGAAATTGAGGAAGCTTTAGAGAAGGTCAAAAAAAATATTGTTGCTATGGGGGCAACTCTGAAAAGTGTTGAAATGCCCGATTTGCAAAACTCACGAACAGCATCGCTGGTTATACAGCTTCCTGAGGTGTTGAGTTATCACAGCAAATATCTGGAAGAAAAAGGGCATCTTTATTCGCCGGACATTTTTGCTGGAATGACAGCAGGTCAGTTTATTCTCGCTGAGCAATACCTAAGAGCTAAGAGAATGCTAAATTATTATAGGGAAGAAATGAGAAAGATCTTTACAGAAGTTGACGTGCTTTTGATTCCCAGCACCCCGTGCGTTGCTCCTAAGATAGAAGACTCTTTCGTTGAGCTGGGT
>JAAYFL010000094.1 GCA_012728235.1 Synergistaceae bacterium | reverse complement strand
TCTATATACTTCTCATAGCGGGTACTGTCATTTTCCTCATAATTGTATTTAACTGTAAACTTACTATCAGCAATATTTTCTACTTCCAACGGAGACAGTTCTTCCCCTTCAAAAAACTTTCCCGGAAGCATTATCTTCATGGCTATACCAAAACCTGAAAACCAGGTACTCGCAAACCACTTCATAGTCTCCATAAGTTCAAGAGGAATAGGGGGAGTGCTGTCTATAATTTCTGAAAGGGGCTTAATTTTTACCGAATTACTACAATCGGAATTTCCCTTTTCAAAAACTGTCAACCCCACTCTTGCAGACCTACCAAGAGGCACACGAACTCTTAATCCTGGCTTCAAAGGGGTTTCATTTGAATATAAAAGCCGGGTCCACCAAGGACCCGGGACAGAGACAAATACTTGTTCCATTAACAACCTTGTCTTTTCAAAATAATCGCATCAAATAGTGCGTCGGCTACTTCTTCTTTTGTTCCTTCTATCTCTTCTATGTTTGATCCGGGAATAATTAATGATATTTTATTATTGTCGGACTCAAACCCTATGTTTTCAGAAAGCACATCATTCACCGCAATCATATCAAGCTTCTTTGATTCTATTTTCTTTCTAGCATTCCCCACAAAATTTTGCGTCTCAGCCGCAAAGCCTACGAGAGTTTGTCCTTCTCGTTTTATCTCTCCTAGCTTTGCTGCAATATCTTTATTCTGCACAAGATTGAGAGTCAAAGACATGTCCTTATCTCTTTTTATCTTATTAGAAGATATCTTTTCTACCCTAAAATCTCCTACAGCAGCCGCCTTAATCATAATATCGGCGGTTGGAGCATTTTTGATACAGGCATCATACATCTCCTCTGCCGTTATTACTTTTACAAAATTCACTCCAACTGGTACTGGAAGTGATGTTGGGCCAGAAATTAAAGTAACGTTGGCTCCTCTATACCAAGCTTGTTTTGCTAAGGCATAACCCATTTTTCCACTACTTGGATTACTTATAAAGCGTACAGGATCAATATACTCGTGAGTAGGGCCTGCTGTAATTAAGACATTTAATCCCTCTAAATCTCTTTTAGGATATAGAGCTCTCCATACATATTCATTAATTACTTCTTTAGAGGGCAAGCGACCCTGTCCCTCATACCCACACGCCAATAACCCGCAATCAGGATTGACTACGGTATGCCCTCTTGACATCAACTTATTTATATTCGCTTGTGTTTCAGCGTGAGAAAGCATATTTGGATTCATGGCTGGAAAAAGCAACAACGGGTTTCTATTTGCAAGAAGTGCAGCTCCCATTAAAGTAGAGCTATCTCCTTCTGCACACATTTTAAGGACATTAGCCGTACATGGTGCAATAACGAAAATATCAGCCCATTCTGTTAAGGATATATGAGGAATTTTCCACCCTTTTTCAGATGAAAGAAAATCACTTTCTCTCCAGACACATCTTCCGCTTAAAGTTGAAAGCACCAGAGGACTGACAAACTCCTCTGCGGCTTTTGTCAATATCGTCTCTACCTCACATCCTGCCTTTATCCAACTATGCAGAATGTCCGGTGCTTTATAAGCGGCAATTCCGCCACTTATACCGAATAATATTTTTTTATTCTTCTTCCACTGGCTCATTGACTTGCTTACGCACTTTATCAACAAATTTATACTCTACACACCCATTTGCGACATCCTCAACTGCTTTAGTTATGAATTTCTCATCATACCCTGGCAGAGGACCCATTCTTTCACTCAACTGTCGTGCACGTGCTGCAACCACTAATGTAAGAGTATACTTATTCGGAATATTTTGCTCTCTGTAAATTTTATCCAAATCCATAAAAATCATTTTGACTCCCCCCTATACCCTTTAACTATGTCTACAAATTTTTCTACCGTATCATTCAAATTGTTATTTATAACAATATGGTCATATTTATCTGCAAAAAGCTGCTCCTTTTGTGCATTTTTTATACGAAGCTGTATCTCTTCTTCAGACTCTGTTCCTCGTTTGCGCAAGCGCCTTTCTAATTCTTCTGCTGACGAAGGCATAATGAAAATAGTAATAGCTTCTTTCATACTCTCTTTTATCTGTATGGCTCCCTGTACGTCAATTTCTAGTAGTACATCTCTGCCTTTTTCCAGTTCAGATTCTACCATATCCCGCCTTGTTCCATAAAGATTTCCATGTAATTTAGCATATTCAAGAAACATTCCCTTTGAAATCATATCTTTAAAGACAGCCTCATCCAGGAAAAAATATGTCTCTCCATCTACATCTTCGGGACGGGGCTTGCGGGTAGTGCATGAAATCGAATAAGAGATGTTCCCAAGCAAAGGGATAGCTTCTTTTAACACTGTATTCTTCCCCGCACCTGAAGGACCTGAAAAAACAAAAAGACGTCCTCTCATTATTCTTTTTCTTCCTTTGAAACATCTCCGGTAAATCGACCTGTAATTGTTTCAGGTTGAATCGCCGATAGGACCACATGCTTGCTGTCCATAATTATAACAGCACGAGTTTTCCTGCCTTGCGTGACATCAACCAAGAGTCCAGCCTCGCGTGCTTCATCTCTCAACCTTTTAATGGGAGCTGCCGAAGGACTAATTATAGCAACAATCCTATCTGCCACCACCATATTACCAAATCCCACATGCACCAATTTATAATCCATATTCATTCTACTCCAAATTCTGTATTTGCTCTCTGATTCTTTCAAGTGCTGCCTTAGCTTCTACAGCAAGCCAGCGTATTTCTGCATCTGCAACCTTAGAATTAACGGTATTGACTTCCCTATTTATTTCCTGAATTATAAAATCTAACTTTCTCCCTGACGATTCAGCTTCTTCTCCCGTAGACTTAAATTTTATTATATGGCTTTTTATACGTGCAAGCTCTTCCGCAACATCCCATTTATCTGTCAAAATAACTATCTCCTGTAAAAAACGAGACTCTTCCATTGTTTCATTCAGTTCAGACAAAGTTTTGGAAATCCTTCCACGCAAAAGTTCCAATGCACTATCCCTTGCGATTGACCACTTTTGCTCTATCTCATTTAAAGAGTTCTCCAACTCAGAAAAATGTGAAAGCACTTCCGTACGTAAGTGATTGCCTTCTAGAGATCTCATTTTTTGCCATGACTCTACAGCTTTATCTAAAAGTTCACTAAATATGCCTTCAATTTTATCCGTTTCTCCCTTCTCTTCAAGAGAGGGAAGGGTTAAGACTCCCGGCAAAGATGCTATCGTTTCCAGTTGCAACTCCTGAGACTGTCCCAATTCTTTTTGAATGTTAAGAAGTTCGTTGCAATAAGATAACATGACATCTCTATCTACACGCGCCATTTTAAAGGAAGATGCCCACAAAATTTCCATCCTCAATTGCACCTTGCCCCTACGAAAACAACCGCGAAGCTTTTGATGAAACCATGGCTCCCAGCTCGAAAATTCCCTAGGCAACCTCACTGTTATCTCCTGATATCTGTGATTTACGCTTGACAGCTCAAGGCTTAATGTTCCCCATGCCGTTTGGAGCTGTGTCCTACTAAATCCAGTCATACTGACATACACAAAATCACGTCCCCTAAACTTCTTGTATTAGTTCAGAAAAATAACCTAAAGAACGTCATGCACTTTATATTAACATTTTTGTTATAAAGCGCAAAATTATTCTAAGGATTGCTCTTCCAGTTTATATTGTATCCTTTCGAGAAGAGATATAAAACCCTCCCTGGCCAAAGCAGAAACTCTTACTGCTTCCTCTCCGCTTGCCCTAAGTTCCATCTCTATCATGTCCGTATTATCTCCAGCGATATCAATTTTATTTAAGACGACTATTCTAGGTATTGTATCAGCTTGAAGCTCTTTAAGTGTATCCAGTACTATATCAAAATGGTCAATAGCTTCATCTTCGGATACATCTAGAACCACGAGTAAAAGATTCGCAGCAACAACTTCTTCTAACGTTGCTCTAAAGGCCGCTATAAGAGCTGTAGGGAGTTTCCTTATGAAACCTACTGTATCTGATAATAAAAAACTGCCAGTTAAATCATGATAATTTATGCGACGAGAAACCGTATCAAGGGTGGTAAATAGTTGATTGGCAGAGTCGATCGTAGAATCGTTTGACAGTGATCTAAGCAGAGTGGATTTCCCGCTGTTTGTATATCCCACCAGAGAAACAAGCGGAACACCATACTTTCTCTTCCTATCTCTATTTAATTTTCTTCGTCTTTTTACTATTTCGAGCTTCTCTATTATTGCGAGAACCCTTTTATCAAGCTTTCTCTTGTGTCTCTCAAACTCAGTTTCTCCGGGACCTCTAGTACCTATTCCCCCACCGGTTCGAGACATCTGGAGCCCCAATCCCTTGAGTGAAGGAATCTCGTATCTGTACTGAGCCAGCTTTACCTGTAGTTTTGCCTCATAAGTGTTGGCTCTGCTTTCAAATATCTTCATAATTACAAATGCTCTGTCCCACACTTCTACTCCGGTTATTTTTTCCAAATTGCTCTTTTGAGTTGGATTAAGAAAATCATCTATTACTAAAAGGTTAGTGCCACTGTCGACCGCATAATTTCTCAGCTCTTCTGCTTTTCCAATGCCGATAAAACTGCGTGGATCAGGCTCATTCCTTTTTTGAACAAACCTTCCAAAGGCTTTAATATCTAAATTTTGAAGCAGCAGCTCTAGTTCATTTAGAGACAAATCTGTATCGGTGCATTGAGGAGTTTCCACTGCGGCAATTAATGCTTTCCGTTCTTTGAGTGAAAGATCTATTAACTTCTCTTTTTTGCTCAACTTCTGCTGTTTACCTAAGCTCATTTGCCAAAGAGACTATGGCGTTCACGACTTCTTCTTTCGTCATCTCCGTAGAATCCAAAACTACTGATCCCAAAGCGGGGCGCAACGGAGCAACATCCCTATTCATATCATAGTTGTCACGCTCATTAATCTGCTTCAATATCTCTTTATAATCAGCTTCTTCTCCCTTTTTAACTCGCTCATGGTACCTTCTAGAGGCACGTTCTTCCGCAGAAGCTGTCAAAAAAATCTTAAGATCTGCTTCCGGAAAAACCTCCGTACCCATATCGCGGCCCTCCGCCACCAATCCATTTTCAGAGAGATCTCTCTGTAAGAAAAGCAGTTCATCCCTAATTCCTTTTAATGCTGCGTAAGGAGAAACGAGCACATCTATCCTGGGAGTTCTTATTTCTTTAGTAATATCTTGATTGTCTACTATTATTTTTAACCCTTCAAATGAAATTGTAAAATTTTTTAACACACTTAAAATTTTCTTCTCATCTGTAGGCGCTATTTTCTTTTTGTCCAGCCACCATGCAATAGCCCTATAAATTGCCCCGGTATCTAGATAGGGAAGCCCTACTTTTTCAGCGACAAGCCGTGCTATTGTACTCTTGCCGGCACCGGCAGGACCGTCAATCGTTATAACAAAGTTTTTCTTGCAATTGCTTTGAATTATAAATCTCTCCTTAACATGAAGTCATATGCCTATTATACAATGCAACAATCCCTATTTAACGAATTTTGTTTAATTAAGCAAAGCTTACTTTTTGTTTTTCTTTGCCTTCCCCACGAGCTCATTAAGGGATGAGCTTTCGTACCGTTTCATAAACTTCGGCAGATCGGAACATATTCCTTCCCCTGCCTTTATATCTTTAAAGAACCCCGTGCCTACTTCTACCGCCGATGCACCGGCCAAGATCATGGACATACAGTCTGCTGCTGTCGTCACTCCACCGCATCCAACTATGGGGATATCCACGGCATCAGAGACTTGCCAAACTTGCCTTAGTGCAAGAGGGAAAATAGCCGGGCCTGACAATCCCGCAACGACTCGGTCAAAAGCAGGCTTAGCTTTAGTCAAATCCATCCCCATGCCAAGCCACGTATTTGCGACCACAAGTGCATCTGCCCCCTCATCCTCAATCGCTTTAGCTACTCCCGATAAATCTGCGGCTTGCGGAGTCATCTTAACCCAAAGATTCCCATTCCATGCTTTACGGACAGAAGAGACTGCTTTTGCTGCGCTACAGGGTTCCATCCCCCAGGCCATTCCATCACCATCAACGTTGGGACATGAAATATTGAGTTCAGCCACAGCTATGCCGCCCATATCTTGAAGAATTCTCAAAGTTTCTGCCGTTTCTTCTTCTCTCTCCATGACAACATTTGCTACCACAGGCACTTCACAGTTATGTAACATATCTCGATACTGCTCCACAAAAGCGTGAACACCTATATTTTGGAGACCAATACTGTTGAGCACTCCTGCAGGTGTTTCCCATAAACGTATTCCTTTATTCCCCTCTTTTGGATTGAAACTTATTGCTTTTGTACATATCGCGCCAATGCCGGACAATTTATCTCCCTGCCAAAAATCAATATCATAAGGCCATACCCCTGAGGCTGGTATAACGGGAGAAGATAAATTTAAATCTCCGACCTTAACAGAAATATCAAATGTCATAATCAGACACCTCGTCTGCTCTAAATAGTGATTGATCCACACATCTTCTCTTCAATCCATGGGTTGTCTCCACGACACACCCCATACAGCCTCCATACCCACAGGCCATCCTTTTATCAAGAGAAAAATATAATTTATCCAATGAGGAAGAACAGTGCCTCTTCAGCGCATTTAAAAATCCTGGAGGACCACATGCCCATATTTCTTCATTCTCAGCTATGTCTTTTGGCAAAACCTTGAACATAGAATCTCCTTCTCCAAAAGAACCGTCATCTGTATATATTTTGGCTAGGGGAGCCAACTTGAGAATCTGTTCTGCATAGCGCTCGCCGCCCTTACCAGGAATCCCGAGATATAACCCTTCGACAGCTTCGGGAAAGAGTTTATTGTATAAAAGAAAAATTGCTACACCTACTCCACCGGCTGTAAGATATATTTTTTTATTTTCCTTCTTAGGAAGCGGCAGTCCAAAAGGGCCTCTGACTTTTATTTTATTGCCCTCGCACAAATCTGCAATCATCTCTGTGCCCTTTCCGTAAAGCATATAGCAAATCGAAAGTTCTTCTTTTTCATAGTCAACATCGGAAATCCCGAATGGTCTGCCTAACAACGGATCCATGCTATCAGAAGGGAACAACATCAGACAGTGTCCCGGTACAATCTTAGAGGCCAACTCAGGCGACTTTATCGTAATCCAGGCGATACTATCTGAAAGTTTCTCTGAATGCACTATCGTGCATAAATAATCATTAATGGAGCTTTTGTCGTGACATGAAGTTGTTTCCATTTAAAACCCTCCGAGTAAACATAATTGGGACAATTTTACCCTATACAGGGATATCGTAAAAGGTATTTTGAATTTTTAACTCACATAAAAAACTAATGCAACATTATCACAGTACATATAAAAAAGGACATTTGAAGCGGGAACATATGCCTCAAACGTCCTTTTTATGATTAAATTCGTCAGGAACTATTACTAAATAGCTCCTTCTCCTTTTTCAACTATAAGTTTTTCAATCGGATTGACATTCTTATCCTTGTGAACTTGGCGCCATGTTTTTATAGGCATACCCCATATCTTTATAAATCCTACTGCAGCGGACTGATCAAAAATATCTCCTGTTGAGTACGTAGCAAGTTCTTTACTGTACACAGAAGTATCTGACTTCATACCGTTAACAGTTGCATTGCCTTTATAAAGCGACATGCGCACAGTTCCGTTGACAGACTTCTGTGTTGAATCCATGAAAGCCTGAATAGCTTCCATGAGAGGAGAGAACCAGTAGCCTTCATAAGCCATTTCAGCAAATTTAACTTCGAGTTCTTTCTTGGTTTTAAGCACATCTTTTGCAAGAGTTATGGTCTCAAGTTTTCTATGTGCTGTAATTAGAGCAACGGCGCCCGGACACTCGTAGACCTCGCGACTTTTAAAGCCGACCAATCTATCTTCAACCATGTCAATTCTACCGACACCGGCACATCCTGCCATTTTGTTCATCTGCTCAATTAGCTCTAAACTGTCCATCTTTTTGCCATTTAGTGCGACAGGTATTCCTGCTTCAAAAGTAATCTCAATAGTCACTTCTTCGTCAGGTGCATCTGTGGGATCAACAGTTAATGCATATGCATCTTTTGGTGGTTTATTCCAGGGATCTTCAAGAACTCCACATTCTATAGAACGTCCCCAGAGGTTATCGTCAATGCTGTATGGACTTTTCTTTGTTGTTGGGACAGGGATATTATGAGCTGCCGCATAGTCCATCTCTTCTTCTCTTGTAAACTGCCAATCTCTGACAGGCGCCAAAACTTCAATATCTGGATTAAGTGCATTACAGCAAACTTCAATACGTACCTGATCTTGCCCTTTACCTGTGCAGCCATGAGCAACGGCAACGGCTCCCTCTTTTTCTGCGCACCAAATGAGAGCCTGTGCAATCATCGGACGTGAAAGAGCGGAGTTGAGCGGATAAACGCCCTGATACAACGCATTTGATTTCAATGTTGGCCAAACAAACGTATCGACGAAAGCCTCTCTTAGATCTACCACATAAGCCTTTATTGCTCCTGCATTTAAAGCTCTTTGACGTATTTCTTCCATATCGCCTTCCTGCTGGCCGACATGCATTGTTAAGGCTATAACTTCATAACCCTGATCTTTCAACCAAGGAATTGCCACTGATGTATCCAACCCGCCACTGTAAGCTAAAACCAATTTTCCCTTGTTTTCCACTGTCATTTTCTATACCCCCATTGTTTTAGATATATAAATTAAAAACTCGTCTCTCTCTCCTGTTAGGGAAAGAGAGACGAGTTATAAGTTACCCGCGGTACCACTCTCATTGACACATTGTGTCCACTCTGTTTATTTTTGTCGAAAAATAAAAAACGGAAGTTTACTTGACCTAAGTCTTTCTTCACTTCTGCTCAGAGGCGCGAATTTCAGTTCAGAGACGAAAAGCACTTTCAGCACAAGGCGCTTTATTCCTGTCGTTCTTTGGTTGAAATCATTTCCTCGTCATAGCTACAAATCATTTTTTGAACTGAATATTTATTTTATCACTCGGAGTTCAATTGTCAACTTTAAGCTGTCAGTTATGTATAATTTTATTGAGTTGATCTACTAGTGCTCTTTCTGCCCCAAGTCCGTCACATTCGTCATATGTCTCGTAACATGTCATATCCAAATGCACAGGTGTTATAGAGGCATAACCGTTGAATACCGCCCAAACATCGGTTCCATGAGTAAGATCGTTCTCAGCCGTTCCACCTATCCAGTAAGCCTTTTCTCCTGTAGGGGCCTCTACCACGCGCACTTTATCCTTATACAACCTTTTACCTGTTCTTGTCAGAGAGACTCCCTTCAACTCTTTTAGAGGTAGATTGGGAATGTTTACATTCAACATAACTCCCTCAGGAAGTGGATGCAACTCCAACCAATCAAGTATCGCTATGGCCACTTCAGCCGCCGTATAATTATATATATTTTGACACTTTAAGTTGGCCGCAAGCGAAATAGCTATAGAAGGGAAACCATAAAGGACACCCTCCATCGCCGCACATGCTGTTCCTGAATAAGTAAGGTCATCTCCAAGATTCAATCCCTGGTTTATACCGGAAAAAATAAAGTCGGGTATAAATTTTAACGCGTCTAAAGCCAAAATTACACAGTCAGTGGGCGTTCCATCACAGGAATAAGTTGTATAAGTCGAACCCAAAAGAAAAGAATCTACCTTTTGCAAGTTGAGAGGCCTGTCAAGCGTCATCGCATGGCCGCATCCGCTACGCTCTCTATCCGGAGCCACAACGAGCACTTCATGCCCCTTCTCTGTAAGTTTTCTGGCAAGAGTTTGAATTCCTAATGAATAAACTCCATCGTCATTTGTAAGTAATATTTTCATAGTCATTGCTTCACCCTTAACCTTTTAATATATTAAACTCAAAACAAATCCCATGAGTGAATTCATTATACGCGGGATTATGCCTAACAGCACAAGTGCAAATATTATAAACATGCCATACCGTTCAAGTTCATAAAATATGTGCAACCATTTATTTGGTAAAAAGGCATAAAGAACTCTCGAACCATCTAAAGGCGGGATGGGAATTAAATTAAACACGGCAAGCCCCACATTCATATAAATCATTATAAGCATGAATTGCTGCAACGCATAATTCTGAAATAGAAATGGGAAAAACTTGACCAGTTGGATACAGACGAAAGCTGTCAAAAGATTTCCAGCAGCGCCTGCCAAACTTACAAATGCCATGTCCCGCTTCGGATGTTTAAAATAACTTGGATTTATGGGAACCGGTTTAGCCCAGCCAAACCTAAACAGCAACAGAAATAATGCGCCTACCGGATCAATATGGTCCAAAGGATTAAGGCTGAGACGTCCATCAAGCTTTGCTGTAGGATCTCCCAAACGCATCGCAACATATCCATGACAAAACTCATGAAAAGAGATTGCCCAAAGCACTGCCGGCAAACTCAATAAAAATTGCGCCAATTTGCTTGTTAAATCTCCGCTTCCAAAAAACATTAAACATCACATCCTTAAAATTCACCACTGTATTTTATCATGAGTTGAGCATTATCCTAAATCTTTTATTGTGTACCTTATTCCTTATTTCTATACTTCGCTATTTTGTGCCCAATAAATTGCTAGCAGTCCTTTCGCAAGTTTAACCTCGACAGAAGAGTTCTCAGACACTTCATTGCTTATGCTATATGGCTTTCGATACTCCAATACTGCATCAGACAAAGGCCATTTAACACCATCTATAAATACACCTTGACACGTCTCAGAAAAAGAGATGAGAGACAAAGCCAAAGGTTTATTTCTAAAAGTTATTTTCGCTCTATCGTCATTCATTAAGAAAATCATGCCTTCATTTTCATCGGCAAGCCCCACAGGCCTGTACTTATCTGAATAATACAAAAATGACAGTATTACACTCCAAAGATGATCAAAACGCCCTCCCAGCGCTCCGGTCAAAAAAAGCCCCTTCACTGCCGTTTCTTTTGAAAATATATCCAATGCCAGCTGGAAATCTGTAGCATCTTTTTCCCTTGGGAATTTGTACTCCACAGCGCCCGAATCCACTGCTCTTTGCCATAAGTTAATATCGGCACTATCTTTGTCGCCTATTATCTTATGCGGTAGAAGGCCTGATGCCAAACAGGGGTGCAACCCTCTGTCAACGGCCCATAACTCATCATAAAATGAAAGAGAATTGAGCCATTTAATAGATGGTTCGCGACCGCCAAGAACCATAAGATCAATTTCGTCCATAAGCGATATCTCAATTTTCATGTTAGGAAGTTCTAATTGATTTCGCATTTCATTCTCCTTATATATTTAGTGCTGCAACAGGTGTGTTTATTTTGGTTTGACAAACAGACTAGCTAATCGGATAATCACAGTCAAAATACTTGATTCAAAGAGAGGAACATTTATAATACTTCAAATAAATAAAACAAAATTATTCTATAAAAAACCAATACTAGCCGGGATTCTAGCGGCTGCAGGGGTTTTATTGTCCGTGGTATCCATCCCAGTAGGCCTTACAAAGTGCTTCCCATTTCAACATACCATTAACGTTATAGGAGGCGTAATCTTAGGTCCATTCTGGGCCGTCTGTTCAGCATTTATCACCAGTCTAATAAGAAATATGCTTGGAACAGGAAGTCTGTTTGCCTTCCCAGGTAGTATTTTTGGTGCTTTATTTGTTGGCATTACAGCAAAATTTTTACCTCAAAAGTTCAAGATTGCATCCTTTATAGCTGAACCAATTGGAACCGGCATAATAGGTGCTTGGGTCAGTGCTGTCATACTTGGTCCGATAGTCGGTGGAAAAATGGGATTCCCTATTCTTTCTATATCTTTCCTCATTAGCAGCGTTCCCGGAGCGTGCTTGGGAGGAACTATTCTATATTTTTTAAATAAGCATGAAATCTTAAAAAACAAAGATTCTTCTAAACTTTAGACAAAAGCAATTTCCCAAGCTCTTTTGATTTTGCTTTCCATTCTTTTAACGACCCCTTATTTTCCAGTATCCAGTCTGAACGAGACATCTTTTCTTCACGTGACATCATTTTGGCTTCGCGTCTCTGAACTTCTTCTAGATTCCAATTTCTTCTGGCAATAAGTTCGCTTCTTTTATCAATATCGGCAGCCACATACACTATTCCGTCAAACCAATCACTTATACCACATTCGAACAGCAATGGAATCTCTACAATTACGAGTCCATCGCTCTCTTCTATAAGAGACTTTAATTCATCTAAAGTACGCTTATGCAGTAATTTCGTGACGAACTCATATTCATCTTCATCATTAAATATTATATTTGCTATTTTTGAATAAACCACACTGTTTTTGTCCTTAAAGAAATCCTTGCCCCAACGTTTTTCAGCCGCTCTACGAACTTCCGACAATTTCCATAAGTTGCGTGCCACACTATCGGCATCAAAAACAGTTGCTCCCAATCTTTTCAACACTCGGCTGAGAGTGCTCTTACCAGCGCCAACGTCGCCTGTTAAACCTATCGTCAACACGATATGTACCTCCATAAGTGGCATCTTCTATATATGTATAATCACTTGGTATCTCCCCAACAAATCTTGAAACCCTATTTCTTTGAATTGAACCAAACAAAAGCCTACTAGCAGATGAAGACATAAATAATTTTTCTTTCGCTCGTGTCATTCCCACGTAACAAAGTCTACGCTCTTCTGATAAATCAGACTCTCCTTCAACAGAACGAATACTTGGAAAGATTCCCTCCTCCATGCCAACAAGAAAAACTACCGGAAATTCTAATCCCTTTGCCGCATGAAGAGTCAATAGATTTATTCCGTCCAACTGCTCGACCATCGTGTCCTGATCCGTATATAAAGGAATCTCGGTCAACACTTGAGCAACATCGCCATCTTCAGGAACTAGAGACAGTATTTCAAGAACGTTTTCTACTCGCGATTCCCAATCCTCGGTATGCTTTGTTTTCAAATACTCTTCATATTTATTTAAATATAAAATATTTTCTACAACGGTTCGGAGATCGGAAGCATCGTTAAGAATGTTAATCATATCGTGTGCCAAGCTTTCTGTTCCTGTTTTTGCTTTTCCCTTTAAACCGCCACCTGTTTTCCCTATTTCTCTCCAAATATCTTCAGGTTCTAATTCACCCATTAATGCTAGCTGGGAAGTCAACTGTTCTACGCTCTTTTTACCTAACCCTCTAGGGGGTATATTAGCGACACGAGAGAGAGAAACTGTATCTCTCGGATTCACTGCCAGACGCATCATTGAAAGAACATCTTTTACCTCTGCTCTTTCATAGAAAGCCAACCCTCTTATCACATGATACGGCAGTGTCCGTTCTAACAGTGCCTGTTCAAGCCCTCTACTTAAAACGTTCATGCGATACAAAATAGCTATTTCATTATAATCGTACCCGTCATCGATTAGCGACTCTATTTTCTTTGCTATCCATTCAGATTCATCTAAGTCATTCTTAGCTCTGTAGATTTTAATGGCTTGACCTGAGCCGGAGTCAGTCCAAAGATCCTTTGGGTATCTTTCTCTGTTGTTTTTTATAACATTATTTGCTCCGCTTAAAATATTGTTTGTAGAACGATAATTCTGATCTAAAATTATAACCTTTACATTATTAAAGTCCTTCTCAAAATTTAATATCATATTCATATCGGCTCCGCGCCAACCATATATAGATTGATCCGGATCTCCGACCACCATAATCTTCCGACCTGCATCTACAAGGCATCTGAGCAAAAGATACTGAGTGGTGTTTACGTCCTGATATTCATCCACCAAAATCCAATCTAATCGAGACCTCTCTTTTTCTCTGACATCTTTGTTGATTGCCAATATATGCAAAGGCAAAACCAATAAATCATCAAAATCTAACGCGTTATGCCGCAAAAGTTCTTTTTGATAACGGTCGTAAACTTCACGCCACTTGGGACTTATTGCAGGCTCTCTCGAAACAGGATTTGCATTTGTCTTGCCCATTGAAATTATCTCAATGGCCTCACCTATATTCAATTTCTGCGGATCTATATCCATATCTCTATATATCTTCTTTAAAATAGTCTTAACATCACTTCTATCAAAAATTACAAAATTACGCGAATATCCAAGTTCTTCCAGAGCGTCTCCGTATCTGTGCAAAAATCTCAGACCATAGGCATGGAATGTTGAGACTTCCATCCCCTTAAGATTCGAACCCAGTAGTTTCTCGACTCGACCTCTCATCTCTTTTGCTGCTTTGTTTGTAAAAGTAAGAGCTAAAATACGCCATGGCAAAATATTTTTCTCATCAATCAAATAAGCTATTTTAGTTGTCAGTACACGGGTCTTTCCGCTACCTGCTCCCGCTAAAACAAGTTCATGACCATCGCAATAAACGACGGCTTCTTTTTGTTTCGGGTTCAAAGATTCTACAAAACTGTTTGTCATCAATCAATCATCCTCAAAAAAATACTTCCTATATTTTACCAGTTTTTAATTTTTTATTAAGCACAACTAAAGCAAAATGAAATTAGTTTTATAAGAGCATAAAAAAAGGAGCCAATTGGCTCCTTTTGAGAAAAGTTTACTTCTAATTTGGCTCCAGTAGTCCATAACCTCCGGATTCGCGTCTATATACAACATTGATATCTCCCGTATCATCATTCTTAAAAATAAAGAAATTATGACCGAGAAGATCCATCTGTCTTGTTGCTTCTTCTGCTGTCATTACCCCTACATTAAACTTTTTAATCTTTACAATTCCCTTGTGAGGTTCGACCTCATCTTCTGCGACTGAGAAGAGCTCGGGATCTATATCAAAGGAAATATCTTGCACTTTCATTCTGACTTTTTCGGTAAGGTAATCCTTATGTTTCTTTACTTGACGCTCTATATTTTTTAACGCTTTATCGAAAGCTTGTCGTAAGTCGGGGGCATAATCTTCCCCTCTCATTACCACTCCATTTATATTAGAAGTTATTTCAACTACATACATGCCGCGTTTGAAGTTAAGTGCTATCTGTGTACCAAGTATCTTATCAAAAAACTTCTCGAGCTTCCCAACCTTCTTCTCCATGTATTCTTTCAGTTCCCCCGGCAACTTTACGCTACGCATGACAAAACGTGTATCCATAGCAACTCCTCCATTTTCATGTAATCGCTTACACCTATTATACAAGAACGTACTATATTTTCAACTGCAAAAGGAGCTTTTTATAAATGAAAAAGCATTTGTGGTAAATATACAATTTTTATGATAAAGATTGTCTATTGATGTTTCTTTTTAAATGAAATGATAAATAATAAAATACAAATAAAGATAATCATCGTTATGATCATCATTACAATAC
>JAAYFL010000093.1 GCA_012728235.1 Synergistaceae bacterium | reverse complement strand
TGAGTCTTTGTTGTCTGTACGATAGTAAATTCTTCCTGTATTTATACCGTCACTGTAATTTAGCGAAACTCTGGCATAGTCGTTTTTCTGCCAGTTCGGAACTTTGTCATATTCGTAATGCGAGAGAAAATCGCCCCACTCACCGACTAATGACCAAGCACCTTTATCGACTCTAAAGTTATAGTCATTCCCATCGTAGTTTGTTCCATAGTCATACTGCGCTGGTTCGGTAGTCTTTGTAAGCCTACGAATATTAATATCTCCGGTTTCTTGGGTCTTCGAATAACCTGCGGTAATCCTTAGATCATCTGAAAGCACTGCTGTTCCGCGAACGGTTCCACGGAAGAATCCACCAGAACCGCCTTCGGCTTTTATAAAGCCTGTCGACTTCTCAGAACCCTTGCGACTGATGATGTTAATAACACCGGCTGCAGCTGCAGAACCATAAAGTGCTGAGCTCGCGCCTTTTACGACTTCAATTCTTTCAATACTGTCTAATGGGATTGTACGCAAGTCAAAACTATTGGAACCTGACATTCCGTAGGTGTTTGTAAAAGGAACACCGTCCACTAGAAGCAGTATCTCAGAAGCAAGTCCTCTGATCATTACTTCCTGAGTTCTCGCCATTGAAGAACTAGCACTTGTCAATCCCATTACTCCGGGGATCCTGTCAAGAACTTCCGAGAGGTTGCGTGCGCCTATGGCATCAATTTCTTCTTTTGTGATGACATATGCAGGAGCTGGAACTTCTGTTATGTCCTCTGCCAAACGTGAACCTGTGACCTCAACTTTGCCGAGATCTTGTACTTTTTCTGAAGCATTGTTTGCGAAAGAAGCTTCAGCTGTTGCAAAAATCATAAAGATTGCTGCCAGCGGAAGAACTATCTTCCATTTGTGGGATAACATCTTCTACACACTTCCTTTTGATTATTTTTTATATCTTTTTTACTTTATTTGCGTTTTTCTCTTCTTTCTCTTTTTATCACTCCCAAGATGAGGCATAAAAAAAACAGAACCCTGTGATATCTAAGGGTTCTGTACAGATGACCGAGTAAAAGTACGAGTACACTCGTATACTTACTATGCCTGCCGCCTCTCGCCCTCGCGATAATCAACAAATTCGATTTTTTCAGCAGGTTTCCTGGCTTCCGTTCATCCTACTTCCGCGTCTTCCCACCTTTCGGCAGTGACTTTTTGCGGGTTCGTCCCGGTTACAGTAGCGGGGCTGCTTCGGCTTTGAACCGAATTCCCTAACTGAACATCAATTCCATATTTGGTTGTCTGTTGACAATACTACATCTTGATTAAAAATGCAATATAACAATTTTTGCTAATTAAAATAATTTTCTTTAAAATCCTTTATGACTTCTAAGGAACGGAAGTAATCATCTTCAAATACTTCTATGCTCATAACTCTCTCACGGCCGTCATCTGCGAGTTTTATTATTTTTTTCAACAGTTCTTTATCAAAATAGGAAAGATCAACATGATCTGTCCCGTCGGGCATTACTCCGTGCAGATGAATCATGCGAGCTTCAGGCATATATTTTTCTGTATACTCTAGGGTAGGATATTCTCCTTTTATTAGGTGTCCTACGTCCAAACAAACAGAAAGCCCTGTTTCTCTTACGATATCGATAAGATATGAAAATTCATTATCTAGTGTTTCAGCACAAATCCGGCTTTTATCGTCAACAGATGCTGCTATGCGCAACGCCGAAGAGCTGGTTAGCTCTTTCCATATCTCCATTTCTTTACTGGGGACTCTGCCTCTAACTTCTCCAACGAGGTGCAGTATCCATGCAAATGGCTTTATGGGAGAGAAGAGTTCTGTTATGCGAAGGCATAGATCTTCACATCTCATTCTCTCTTTTATATTTGATACTTCCACATCACAGACATCAACCGGGAAATGTATGTTGCAAGTCATGTCGAGCTCTCCCAAAAGATAGCCGAGCTCGCGCACTTCGTCTTTATGGGGAATGTTGGAACCTTCGGGAGTGTCAAAGAGCACTATTTCCATGTCTGATACATTTTCTGACAGACAGCGCAAATTCTCTTCTAAAGTTCCGGGTACAACCCAGGATGTGCCACCAAGGCGAAGGGTATTATTG
>JAAYFL010000092.1 GCA_012728235.1 Synergistaceae bacterium | reverse complement strand
AATCTTTAAATTCTAGTTTGCCGTATTCTATATTTGATGGAGCGATTTTAATTTCACCAGAAAGTGAATCGACAGGGCCTTTGATATTCATATCCAAGGATTTAATGTTGCCTTTGGGCAGAGTCTGCGACGGGGTTGAGTCTTTTATCAACTTGTCTGTCCATTCATTAAATTTTAAATTTTCAGCATGTAAGTCAAAATCAAGCCCGGCAATTTCTCTGGTTTTATCGACAATGAGCTCCCCACACAGTGAAGAATTAAAAACCTGGCATTCTAATAACTCAATTTTTAGTAAGTCGTTATTATAAATTGCCTCAAATTTAAGCATAGGAAGAGGAATGTTTTTTAGTACGGTGTCTTTTATCTCTCCATCACAGCTAATTTCCAAGTCTGCCCCAACACTTTTGACAACCGCAGAAGAGGAGAGATGTCCTTTTATTTCATAAGGTTTAAATTTGGGATGTAGAGAGAGAGATGACAAATCTAAATTATGTGTTTTAAATTTAAAATCTTTTTGGGGATATATAGAACCATCAATTGAGATCTTTCCATCGTTAAATACGATGGAACCATCGTTATATTGCCAATTATCTCCATCTTTCTTGACTGTGCCGGCAACATAGAGTTTCTTTTCGGCTAAAGAACCCTTAAAAATAATGTCATAGTGAAAAGAATTTAACAGCCTGACGGAACTCTTCTCCGATTTTAAGGTCCCCCAAGGGGAACCTATTTCAGCATGTCCAAGCCGAATTTTGTCGATAGGGATATCTAGTTCTTTAGTTGGGAATTTCTGTTCTGGCATCAGCTCAAGTAAAGAGTCGTAATCAGATCTAATGCCGTCAAGTTTGAGCAGAGAGAGTCGCGGCTTTCCTTTTATTAAGCTTATAAAAGATAGATTTAATTCTGCTTTATCAATCTCTATCAGCTTCTTATCTGAACGTAACAAAGAAAAATTATCTATTTGAAATCCAGTAATTGGATTTCCGGAAACAGGATTTAAAGAAAGTTCCGCAGCAAATCTTTCGGTTATGGCCTTATTTAACTCAGAAAGCACGAAATCTCCGAGAAAATCTATTTGCGTCATGATAGCGAAGCAAAGCAGCAGAATCACGGAAAGCGCTACGAAAATTTTTATTTTATATTTTTTTAGTATTGATTTGACCAAAAAAAATCACCAATCAACTGGGAGTTAAAATGAAGATAACCCCTTATTTTTATTAAATATACATAAAACTATTTTAACATGTAACATGAAAAAGTCGGTATTGTACAGAGCAGAAACACAGATAATTATTTGTTAACGTAGAAGAAAAATGGTTTTAATTGAGCTTTTCAGAATCGACGTATAAGCAACAACAATCTTTTCCTTTTTGCTTTGCAAGGTAGAGCGCTTTGTCGGCCTTATCATAGAGATTTTCAAAAGAAATATTGTTGATTGGAGCCATGGCAATCCCCACGGAGCAAGTTATTATGTTCTGGAGATTTTCCTTGTTTTGCCAGTTTTTAAATGCATCACAAAGCATGCCACCTTTTTTCAAAGAGAATGCCTTATTCGTGATATTAGTCATAAAAACCGCCATTTCATCTCCACCGATTCGACCTATTATGTCGTTTGAACGGAAAATAGAGCGAAGAGTTTTTGCCGCATGACGTATGACTTCATCACCTTTAAGGTGTCCTAAAGAGTTATTTATGTTTCTGAAATTGTCTATATCCATAATTAAAAAAGCTCCGGGAACATATAATCTTCTATCCGTACCTAATGCTGCGGCTACCTGTTCTTCAAAAGCCACTCGATTTAAAAGACCGGTAAGAGGATCGTGTGAGGCTTTTTCTCTCATGAGCAACTCTTCTGTTTTATTTTTGTGAATATCTCTTAGATACACAAAAGCGTGCCGTTGCGAGGTGAATGGGTCAGTAGTGTAGTCAATTGTTACGCTTCGCCATCTATATCCATCAAATTGTCCATCAATTGAACGCATCCTAACTTCAAAATATACCATTTCTTCTTTTTCCACTGAAGTGGTACTGGTTTCTTTGGAAGTCTTTCTTAGAGGTATAAGTTTTCTATCTGTTGGATAAAGAGTTGGAATAAAGTGCTTGTTAATAATTTCTTCAAGAGTTGTGTCGGGAGAGATATTCCGCTCAATCAGAAATTCTTTTGTAATAATTTCATCAGTAGTTAAATTACATTCAAAAAATGCAATTGTATTTTTTACAAGATGGTTTTTAAAATGAGCTTCACTGTTGCGAAGTCGCCGTAAATTCTCTTCTTGAGTAATATCTATTACTATCCCGGTAGCCTTTGCGCTTTCATGTTCTTTGTCGGATATTGAGGTGTAGAATGCCTTTTTCCAGAGTAATTCGCCATTCTTTTCTTTAACGCTGTATGTAGCCGAAACCTTACTTTCTCTGTTGTCTAACTTTCTAATCATATTTTTTAAAGCTAGAAGAGATTCTTGTGAAAAACTATCTTTTTTATTGAGTAAAACGTCTTTATGCACCAATATTTTTTTGTTCTCTCTATCGTTGGATTTAGCCACAAGAGAAAAGTTTCCAGAGAGGCCGTCGTATTCCCAGAGTTCTACATCACTGTGTTCCATCAAAATACTAACTTTTTCATCTGTTAACTCAAGATGTTTTTGACAAGAAGCTAATTCAGATTTTATTTTTTCTAGTTCATTCTTTTCATCTGTGTTTTTTATACAAGAAATAAAGATATGTCTATCAAATCTGTAATTGAAATTATAAATGGTGTTTGTGACCCATCTATATTTGTCAGATTTTATGATGCGGTAAGTGATAGTCAAATTATCTTCTCCTGTATTCTCTTTTTTTAAAAAAGTTTCATTAAAGAAGCTTATGACAGAGTTCTTATCTTCAGGATGCACCGAGGCCAAGTAGGATTCTATGGCTCTGTTGAGAGGAACTTCTGGTTCTGTTTCTGGTGTGTCTTCAGATAAATGAAGCAAAGTTAAGGTTTGATTAATGGTGTCTATTTTAAATGCTTCATCATACGTATTTTTAATGATAGAGAGGCACTTACGGAAAGAATTATCAATGGCATGTTTTTGTTTTTCTGTTATGTCCTCAAAAGTGAAAAAGAATACAGCTCGGTCTTTTAAGTTGCATAAGTGACGGATGTTAACGACTACATATAAAAATTTACCCGAAATATTGTTCTTCCTTCTGATTTCGGTAGTCTCAACCTTATGTGATTTTTCCGCTATTTTGCATGTGTTCAGCAGTAAAGCCCTATCATTTTCATGTACGTTGCACAGGGCATTTTTCGCCGTTTTGGACAATAAATCGGGAGATGTTCCGAAAATTTTATAATAACTGTCGTTAACACGTACAATTTCAAGGCTATTTTCGTAGAGCTCATAAATACCAGAAATGGTTAGCATGCTGTTGAACATAAAGTTTGCATGTTCATCAGATTTCCAGATAAAATCTAAATCATATTTATTAAAGGGCATTGAAGCTTCTTGTAATAACGAAATGTTTGAATTCCCTTCCAAAAACTCATCGAAAGCTTTTGTTGTCAGAGGTTTCGAAAAGTGAAACCCTTGAATAAAGTCACAACCCATACTGCGAAGAAAATTAAGCTGGTTGTCAGATTCCACTCCCTCAGCGATCACGCCTATGTCAAGCCAACGAGCAATACGAATTACACTGCTTAAAATAGAGCTGCCACGAGAAGAGAATTCAATGTCTTTTATAAAAGACTTATCTATTTTTAGAATATCAACAGGAACTTCTTTTAACATTTTTAAAGATGAATATTCGCTCCCAAAGTCGTCCATCATTACAGTAAAGCCAAAATGATTTAGTTTTTCAATGAATTGTATAAGTCTGTCCGGATCTGAAATATATGCACTTTCTGTTATTTCGACGCGCAAGTATTCTGGATTTAACCCGTAGTTTCTTACGGTTTTGGCAAGTTCTTCACAGAAATTATTGTTGTAAATGTTTAGACGAGATAGATTCACAGAAATAGGGAAAATCTCTTTTCCCTTTTTTTGTCTTTCGTTTAGATAACGACATACTTCTTCTCTTATAAAAGTATCAAGTTTTGTAACAAAGCCTTTCTTTTCAGATATTGGTACAAAGATGTCTGAAGGGAGCAGTCCTCTTGTGGGATGGTTCCATCTGATAAGCGCTTCTGCGGAGACTGTTTTACGTTCAGAAATGCTGTATATTGGCTGTAAATATAGTTCAAATTCCGATTTCTCGAAAGCTTCTTGTATTTCGAGAGAAAGTTTTTGTTCAAACATGAGAACCCCATGCAACTTGTCGTCATAAAAAGCAAATTCCTGTGATAAATTTTCCTTTATACTTTTAAGAGCAAGCTGTGCTCTGTCGGAGATTTTATCAGCAGAAAGAGTTGGATCTTCTATCTCATAGATCCCAAGGCTGATTGAGATGACTGAATCGATATTTAAATCAATAAAGCACTGTCTTATTTCATTAATAATGGATTCTACGTTGAATAGAGAGGAAGGCATGCATGCTGCAAAATTATCCGACTCAAGGCGTCCATATGTTCCTACGTGGTGTAAGCTGTTTTTCAGGGTTTTCGCAATGTTTTTTAAAACGATATCACCCTGTTCAAGGCCGAACATGTCATTGATTATTTTAAAATTATTGATATCAAACAAAATAAAGGTAAAGTTTGTGTCTCTGTACTCATGTAATAGTTCTTCGGTTTTTTTAAAAAATGTTTTTTTATTATAGATTCTTGTGAGTTGGTCGAGTTCGTCCCAAACAAGCAGCTTTTCTGAAAACTCTTTTTCTCGAGTAATATCTATTAAGATAGCGGTGAATGCCGTTTCCCCTGCTTTTTCTTCTTTATTAATTTTGAATAGTATCCATTTTATACTTCCATCTTTATGACAAAAGCGAAAATTTCCTTTAAAAGATTTTTTCTTGGGTAAGAAATATAAGCGTGTAATTATACGTGTAATTCGTTCCCGGTCTACTGGATGAACAAGTACAAATGGATCTTTTTCAATTAGTGTACGAAATTCATTTTTCGAGTATCCCAAAAGTAATGCAACAGCATCGTTGAAGTAATATACTGAAAATCTGCTATCTTCCAAAGCATGAAAAATCATTATCCCGCCAGGAACGGAATTCATAAGGGAGCTTAAAGTGTTTGGAGTTACATTGTCGTCAAATAACATATTGTATTTCCGGTTCTATGACAAAAAGGTTGCAGGAAAGGACACAATTTATGTTATTCATAGGAATCTCCTTATTTAATTGATTTTTTATAATTCCGAGAATAAAGCAGCCTGAAACTTAGTAATAAAAATAAGCATGCTCTCATTTCTATGAGAGCATGCTTTAGAAAAAACTATTATTTTATTGTTATTTTTTTGATTTCAACTTTTT
>JAAYFL010000091.1 GCA_012728235.1 Synergistaceae bacterium | reverse complement strand
TAGTTAGACCAATAATCACTGAAAAAACGAGTCGCATGATGGAAATGGGACAGTATGTCTTCGAAGTCCTGCCTAAAACAAACAAGATCGAGATTCGTAAAGCAGTAGAAGAAGTTTTTAACGTGAAAGTTGTTAGAGTAAATACGGTCCAAGTTCGTTCAAAACCGAAGAGGTTGGGTGCCTTTTTGGGTCGTTCTCGTTCCTGGAAAAAAGCTATCGTAACTCTTGCAGCTGGTCAGAAGATAGCATTTTTTGAGGGCGCAAGCGCCTAGGTAGAAAGGGGTAATTTTAATGGGAATTAAGAAATTTCGTCCCACTACGCCCAGCCGCCGCAACATGGCGACGCCCGACTTTTCGGAAATAACGAAGACAAGACCGGAGCGGAGTCTGGTTGTATCACTAAGTCAATCAGCGGGACGTAATAATAACGGACGTATAACAATGCGTCAGCGTGGAGGACGCGGAAGAATTCAGTATCGTATAGTCGACTTCAAACGCAACAAACTCGGTATCCCGGGCAAAGTTGTCTCTATCGAATACGATCCAAATCGTTCAGCTCGCATAGCTTTAATCTCTTACGTTGATGGAGAGAAGCGCTACATACTTGCTCCCGTCGGGCTAAGTGTGGGGGACAGCATATTATCAGGAGAGAACTCTGATATTCGCCCCGGCAATGCTCTTAAGTTAAAGGACATGCCAGTGGGTACTGTTATCCATAATATTGAATTAGAGCCTGGACGTGGCGGAGTTCTTGTGCGTTCAGCAGGAGTTTCAGCACAGCTAATGGCAAAAGAAGGCAAGTATGCTTTTGTCCGTATGCCTAGCGGTGAGCAGAGACTTATCCTGCTTGAGTGTATGGCAACGGTTGGTCAGGTAGGCAACGAAGACCACGAAAACGTTGTTTTCGGAAAGGCTGGCCGTTCACGTTGGCTTGGCATCCGTCCACACATTCGTGCTATAGTACAGAACCCTGTTGACCATCCGATGGGTGGAGGAGAAGGTAAAAGTAAGTCTAATATGCACCCCGTTTCACCTTGGGGTACTCCGGCAAAAGGATACCGTACACGTAAGCGGAAACCTTCGGACAAGTTTATTGTCCGCCGCCGCAAGAAGTAAAACGGTACTGTAGGAGGGATAGATATGGCTCGTTCACTAAAAAAAGGACCCTACGTTGATGCAAAGCTTCTCCGCAGGGTAGAGGATATGAATGATTCAGGGAAAAAGTTAGTAATAAAAAGTTGGGCTCGCAATTCGAGCATAACTCCTGAAATGGTCGGACATACAATTGCTGTACATAATGGCCGAATTCATATACCTGTTTATATCAGCGATAATATGATAGGTCATAAACTCGGAGAATTTGCTCCGACTCGTAAGTTCGGCGGACACGCTGGACAAGAGCGCTCAACAAGGCTAAAAGGATAGGAGGACTACTGGTATGAAAGTTAAAGCGACAGCTCAGCAAGTCCGAATCTCTGCTAATAAAGTTCGCCAAGTACTTGCGCTTATCAGAGGTAAATCTGCATCAGAAGCAATGCTTATACTAAAGTATACTCCGAACAAAGGAGCTCGTTACACCGAAAAAGTTCTCAAAAGTGCAGTAGCAAATGCTGAGCACAACTTCGGTCTTGACATGGACAAGCTCGTTGTGAAAGAGGCAATGGCAGATCAAGCAAGCTACATGAAGCGCTTCCGCCCTGTATCACAGGGACGCGCACATGCTTTTAGACACCATACGTGCCACATATCTGTGGTCGTAGGTGAGAAATAAGGAGGGGTGAAATAGTGGGTCAAAAAATTCACCCGGTAGGTTACAGGCTTGGCGTTATATACGATTGGGAATCTCGTTGGTATGCTGATGGGAAAAAATATCAGGAATATCTTCACAACGATCTGGAACTTAGAAATTGGATTATCAACAGATGGAAAAGCGCGGGCGTAAGCCGCGTAGAGATTGAACGAATCGGCAACGTTATGCGTTTCACGGTTTGGACCGCCCGGCCTGGAGTAGTTATAGGCAAACAAGGGGCCGAGATCCAGACAGTTCGTGAAGAGCTACAGGCAATGACAGGAAACCGGGTCATGATTAATATCCAAGAGATTAAGAATCCAGATGCCGAAGCACAAGTAGTGGCTGAAGGTGTTGCCGCAGCACTAGAGCGTAGAATAAGCTTCCGTCGCGCTATGAAACAGGCAATATTCAGAGCCATGAAAGCTGGAGCAAAGGGTATTAAAGTTCAGTGTTCCGGCCGTCTCGGTGGCGCTGAAATAGCGAGAACCGAGTGGTATCTTGAGGGACAGCTGCCTCTTTCAACATTGAGAGCAGACATAAATTATGGAATCTCAGAAGCTCATACGGTTTATGGAATTATAGGTATAAAAGTTTGGATATATAAGGGAGAAGTTATAGAACGTGCACCTATTTCTATTTCTGAAGAATCTCCTGTTACAAAAGAAAGGGGGTAACACCGGATGCTTTCACCAAAAAGAGTAAAATATCGTAAGCCTCACCTCACAGCACTCCGCGGTTACTCAAAAGGAGCTACGACGGTTGACTTTGGCGAATACGGTCTTCAAGCATGTGAAAATGGTTGGATTTCAGCTCGTCAGATAGAAGCAGTTCGAGTAGCAATAAGCCGTAAAATGAGAAAAGGCGGGAAAATATGGATTAGGCTTTTCCCTGATCGCCCCGTTACTGAAAAACCAATTGAAACACGTATGGGTAAGGGAAAAGGTAATGTTGAATATTGGACTGCCGCAGTAAAACGCGGTCGGGTTATCTTTGAAGTCGCAGGTGTGCCACGCGAAGTTGCAGAAGAAGCATTCCGCACGGCAGCTTTCAAGCTTCCTATCAAAGTAAAATTGTTAGCCCGAGAGGGAGCAGGTGAATAGTATGGATCCCAAGGCACTTAGAGATCTCAGCGTATCTGAGCTAAAAGAAAAACACAAGAAATATAAGGAAGAGCTATTCAACCTCCGGTTCCAGAATGCTATCGGACAGTTGGGCAACTCAGGACGTATTAAAGATGTAAAAAAGACAATAGCTCGTGTGCTCACTGTTATAAGAGAAAAAGAAATTGGAATAGAGCACACAGGAGCAAGGAGGTAGCCGGCAATGGAAGAACGTAGTGTACACCGGAAAGTCCGTACCGGTACAGTCGTGAGCGATAAGATGCAAAAGACTGTAGTAGTAAGTCTTGATCGTATGACAAAACATAAATTGTATGGCAAAAGGGTTCTTCATACTAAAAAGTTTTACGCTCATGATGAAAAGAATGAATGTCGTGTCGGCGATACAGTTCTTATAGGCGAAACACGTCCACTCAGCGCAACCAAATGCTGGGAAGTATTGGAGATAATAAAAAGAGCTCCCGTACTTGACGCCAAACATGAAGAGGAGGAAGTCTAGTTATGATTCAGCTACGTACAGTTTTAAAAGTAGCCGATAATTCTGGCGCAAAAAAAATCCTCTGCATTCAGGTACAGGGCGGTAGTTTTCATAAGTCAGGCACTGTCGGCGACACAATAGTTGGCTCAGTCAGAGAGGCGGCCCCTAACGCACAGATTAAAAAGGGTGACGTTATAAAGGCAGTAATAGTAAGAACAAAAAAAGAAATTCGTCGCAAGGACGGCTCTTACGTACGCTTTGATGACAATGCCGCAGTTGTAATTGATGCAAACGGAGACCCAAAGGGCACACGTATCTTTGGTCCCGTAGCGAGAGAGTTAAGAGAGAAAAAATATATGCGAATAGTATCTCTTGCTCCTGAAGTTGTTTAAGGAGGAACTGGTCATGTCCAAGATGAGAATTAAAAAGGGCGACCGCGTTCGCGTCATTTCCGGGAAAGATGCCGGTAAAGAAGGGAAAATCCTAGCAAGGGATATAAAGAAGGACACAATCATTGTTGAAGGTGTAAATATGATCACAAAGAGCATGCGTCCCACTCAAAAAGATCCCCGTGGTGGACTTGTAAAAAAAGAAGCAGTTCTGCAGGCAAGCAAAGCCATGTTGGTCTGTCCTTCTTGCGGTAAAGCCACACGCGTTGGACGCGCATTTCTTGACAGTGGTAAAAAAGTCCGCATTTGTAAAAAATGCGGCGAAATCATCGATAAGGTTTAAGGGGGGAGCTCATATGACACCGCGTCTTTTGACAAAATACAGTGAAAAAGTTGCCCCTAACTTGAAGGAGCAATTTAAGTATAAGAATGTCATGGAAATTCCCCGTCTGGTTAAAGTAGTTATAAACATAGGTGTAAATGAGGCAAAGCTTGATCAGAAATATATGGATGCATCAATGAACGAGCTCTCAATTATTTCCGGACAGAAACCCATGATGAAAAGAGCAAAGAAATCCATCGCAGGATTTAAACTGCGTGAAGGCATGCCTGTAGCGTGTTCAGTAACACTTAGAGGCAATAGAATGTGGGAATTTGTGGATCGCCTTATAAGTGTTGCACTCCCACGAATCAAAGACCTTCAAGGAATTTCGAAAAAAAGTTTTGATGGCAGAGGCAACTATAATCTTGGTCTAAAAGAACAGCTGCTTTTCCCTGAAATTGACTATGATAAGGTAATTCGTCAGCGTGGAATGAACATTACATTCGTTACGACTGCGAAAACCGACGAGGAAGCCCAAGCTTTATTGACTGAATTGGGCATGCCTTTTGCCCGCTAGGAAGGAGTTAGCTCATGGCCCGTTTAGCTTTGATGAACAAAGCCAAAAAAGAACCTAAATTTAAGGTTAGAAAATATAATCGTTGTCCCATATGCGGTAGACCGCACGGTTATATGCGTAAATTTGACATGTGCCGTTGCTGTTTCCGCCAACTTGCACGCGAGGGGAAAATCCCTGGCGTCGTCAAGTCGAGCTGGTAGCAAGTGGGCTTGGAAGGGAGGATCCTTTAATGAATATCACTGATCCTGTCGCGGATATGCTCACACGCATAAGAAACGCGAATGTTGTATACCATGAAATGGTAGACATGCCTCTAAGTAAGATGCGTCTTGAAATGGCTCGCATCTTAAAAGAGGAAGGTTATATCCGTAACTACAAAACAATTAAAGATTCAAAAAATACGATGCCGTTGCTAAGAGTGGTCATGAATTACGGACCTGCAAAGGAAAGAGTAATTCAGGGACTACGCAGAATTAGCAAACCTGGCCGCCGTATTTATGTAAGCAAAGAGGAACTGCCTAAAGTATTGGGTGGACTCGGAATAGCAATGATATCAACGTCAGCAGGACTTATGACCGATTCTGATGCTCGCAAACGTTCATTGGGCGGCGAAGTCATATGCTACGTCTGGTAATGGAGGTGGCATAGTTGTCAAGAATTGGACAAAAACCTATTGCCCTTCCTAAGGGCGTAGAGCTGAAAATTGATGGTAACAACATTAAAGTAAAAGGCCCCAAAGGAGCTCTAGAAATGAACCTTGTGCCTTTTATAGAAGTAAAAATGGAAGAAGGACAAGTCAATGTAAGCCGTGAGAATAACGTTAAAGAAGTTCGTGCGGCGCATGGAATGACTCGTGCAATCCTAAACAACATGATTGTCGGAGTCAGCGAAGGATTCCAAAAAACTCTTGAAATAATCGGAGTTGGATACCGTGCACAAATGCAGGGGAAGAATCTCGTCCTCTCCCTTGGTCTCTCACATCCTCTTGAGATAACTCCTCCTGAAGGAATCGAAATAGAATGTGATGGTCCGTTAAAGATAATAGTTCGTGGCATTGACAGACAGTTAGTTGGTCAGGTTGCCTCTAATATTCGTGGATACCGCCCCCCCGAGCCATATAAAGGCAAGGGAATTAGGTACAGCGGAGAATATGTAATTCGCAAGGCCGGTAAGGCCGGCGCCAAAAGTTAAGGCGAGGTGAGGACGTTGAATAAAAATCGCAGTCGTAATGAAATGCGGGAGCTCCGCCATCGTCGCTTAAGAAAGGGTATTTTCGGTACAGCTGAGCGGCCCCGTCTTGCGGTCTTTGGAAGCTTAATGCATACATATGCACAGATAATTGATGACACAAAGGGAATGACCCTATTGTCTGCTTCGACAAATGAAGAGACATTTAAAGATTTAAAAGGTACAGGAAACCAGGAAGCTGCTAAGGCAGTTGGCAAGCTCGTCGCAGAGCGCGCTCTGGCTCAAGGTATTAACGAAGTTGTATTTGATCGAGGTGGACATGCCTTCCATGGCAGAGTCAAAGCTTTGGCAGATGCGGCCCGTGAAGCCGGCCTGAAATTTTAATAGGAGGCAGAGAAAACGTGGCGGAAGTGACATTAAAAAATAAATCCTATAACAATAGAGGGAACAAAGGACTTGAGCTTACAGAGCGTATCGTTTCAATAAACCGTGTAAGCAAAGTCGTAAAAGGCGGAAAACGTTTCCGTTTTAGCGTTCTTGTTGTTGTCGGGGATGGTATGGGGCAAGTAGGTATCGGCATAGGCAAAGCCAAGGAAATTTCCGAAGCAATGCGTAAGGGGATTGAAAGAGCCAAGAAAAACCTTGTGAACATTAAACTTCTTGGACACACAATACCTCATCCCATAATCGGAAAGTTCGGAGCTGCTGAAGTGCTTTTGCGCCCGGCATCACCTGGAACCGGAGTTATCGCCGGACCGACCGTGCGTGCAATAGTTGAGCTCGGAGGGATAAAAGATATCATGACGAAAGTCATAGGAAGAACATCCAACCCGATAAACGTATCATACGCTACGATGAATGCGATAGAAAATCTCCGTACACCGGAAGAGATATTCCGTCTTCGTGGCAAAGAGCGCAAGGAAGCCTAGGAGGTAATTATCATGGCTAAACTTTGCATAACTTGGAAGAAAAGCGCGATAGGCCGTCCTTCTCGTCAAGGAAAAATCATAAAGGCACTAGGATTGCGTAAGCTAAACGACACGGTCTATCATGAGGATACTCCTCAGATCCGCGGAATGATAAACTCCGTAGAACATCTGTTGGATTGGTCCCTTGAAGAAAAGGGAGGTAACTAGAAATGAACCTTCATGAACTTTCCCCGGTTCCGGGATCACGCAAAAAGAAAAAACGCATAGGATTCGGTATCGGAAGCGGATATGGTAAGACAGCCGGTAAGGGACATAAAGGGCAGAAATCACGCAAAAGTATTGATATAAAGGCAAACTTTGAAGGAGGCCAGATGCCTCTTGCACGCCGTATCCCAAAGAGAGGTTTCAGCAACTTCCGCTTTGCAAAAAAATATGAGATTGTTAATATTGCAGACTTGGAAGAAAGCTTCGAAGCAGGCACAGAAGTAAATGCCGTAGTACTTTATGCTTTGCGTTTAATCTCTGATGTAAATAGTCCCGTAAAAATACTTGGTACAGGTGAGATAACAAAAAATCTAATCGTCCATGCTAACGCCTACAGCTCAACAGCTGCAAAGAAAATAGAAGCAGCTGGAGGAAAGGCTGAGGTGATATAAATTGCTTAACTCTTTCCGGGACGCCTTTAAAATGCCTAATCTTAAAAGGCAAATACTTTTTACTCTTGCTGCGTTATTTGTTTATCGTCTAGGAGCTCATGTTCCAACTCCCGGCGTTGACGCAGAAGCGCTTGGAAAATTGTTTCAGCAAGGCGGCGTATTAAACTTTTTAGACCTCTTTGCAGGAGGAGCACTGAGCAGATTTAGTATATTTGCACTAGGTGTTACCCCCTACATTAACGCCAGTATTGTCATGCAGCTTATGACAGTAGTAATCCCTGCTCTTGAAAAGATGCAAAAAGAAGGGGAAGAGGGAAGAAAAAGATTAGTACAGTATACACGTGTTGGAACAATATTCTTTGCTCTTGTACAGGCTATCGGAATGACAGGCTGGTTGAGAAGCTTAGGCATCTTTACCGGAAGCTGGTTAGACATAATTTTAGTTGCTGTAACTTTGACAACAGGAGCAGTTGCTGTTATGTGGCTAGGAGAAACCATGACAGATTACGGAATAGGCAATGGAATCTCTCTCCTTATTTTTGCTGGTATTGTTGCCAGGATTCCTGAAGCATTTATTCGTACATTTAAGTTGTTGAAGCTGGGTGAAATGAATATTTTGGTCTTACTGCTTGCAGTTATAATAATGCTTCTTGTAATAGCAGCATGTGTAATGTTACAAGAAGGACAGCGAAGACTACCTGTTCAGTACGCAAAAAGAGTTGTCGGAAATAAAATGTATGGCGGACAAAGCAGTTTTATTCCTTTAAAAATGAATACCGCCAACGTTATTCCAATAATTTTTGCTTCCTCTGTACTTCTTTTCCCTTATACAGTAGCGGGGCTTTTTAAGGGAACTGCAGCGGATACACTTCAGAAAGCATTTAGCCCAAGCAGCATTACTTATAATGTTCTCTATGTAATAATGATTATTTTCTTCTCATATTTTTATACGGCGGTTGTCTTCAAACCTGAAGATATATCGACAAATATGAAGAAAGGTGGCGGCTTTATTTTGGGAATACGTCCCGGCAAGCCGACAACAGAATATATAGAAAAAGTAATGAGCAGAATTACGCTCGGAGGTGCTCTTGCACTAGCGGCAATTGCAGTAATACCTACATTTATGATAAAAATATTGAACATAAAAACATTTTATTTTGGAGGTACGGCTGTAATTATTGCAGTGGGAGTTGCACTGGAAACAGTTCATCAAATAGAAGCACAGCTCTTGATGCGCCACTATGAAGGAATTCTAAAGCGTCGTGGCGGCAAAAGCGGACTGCTTAGACTGTAATGGGAGGCATTCTGATTTGAGAATAATTCTTTTGGGTGCACCCGGAGCGGGAAAAGGAACCCAAGCAAAAAGCATAACGAGTAAGTATCCGATAGCTCATATCTCTACCGGTGATATTCTTAGAGCCAACGTAAAAGAAGCTACAGATCTTGGCAAAAATGCTAAAAGCTATATGGATTCGGGGAAACTTGTTCCGGACGATATCATAATAGCTATGATAGAGAATCGTATTAAGGAAGCTGACTGTAAAGATGGATTCATATTGGACGGATTCCCCCGAACAATATCACAGGCAGAAGCACTTGATACTATGCTTAAAAACCTCGGAGTGAGCTTGGACGTGGTTGTTGAGTTAGAAATAGAAGATGATGTTATCATTAAAAGACTCACAACTCGCAGAAGCTGCAAGTCATGTGGAGAAATATATAACACTCTATTTAACCCTACCAAATTAGAAGGGGTTTGCGATAAGTGTGGCGGAGAAGTTGTCCAAAGAGATGACGATAAGGAAAGCGTCATAAAAAACAGATTATCTGTTTTCTATGAACAGACCGCTCCGCTCATAGAGTATTACAATAAGAAGAAATTATTAGTGACAGTTGATGCAACCGGAGGTAAAGACGTAGTCTTAAAACTCCTTGAAAAAGGGGAATATAAACAGTAAATGATTACATTTAAAAGTGATCGAGATATTGCCAAGATGAGAAGAGCCGGTCTAGTTGTGGCCGACATTCTCAAACTGATGAGAGATATGGTCAAGCCCGGAATAAGCACATTAGAACTCGATGAAGCGGCTGAGCAATTAATTCTGAGAGCGGGTGCGAAACCGGCATTTAAGAACTACAAAGTTCCATTTGTATCAATCCCTTTTCCTGGTACACTCTGTGTGTCTATAAATGAGGAAATTGTTCACGGAATACCGTCAAGTGAACGAATTCTTGAAGAGGGAGATATAGTTAGTATTGATACAGGTGCTTCGATAGAAGGGCATTTTAGTGATGCTGCATGTACTTATGCGGTGGGTTCAATAAGTGAAAGTCGACAGCGGTTGCTCGACGTAACTTTACAATCACTTCATAAGGGAATGGAAGCAGTCAGACCCGGAGCAACAATCGGAGACATTGGCCATGCAGTAGAAAACGTAGCTATTTCGGCCGGATACGGACTTGTAAGAGACTATGCCGGACATGGGATAGGACGAAAGCTACACGAAGCTCCTCAGATTCCAAACTTTGGGGAACCTGGTACAGGCGTTACTCTCAAAGAAAGAATGACTATTTGTGTCGAACCGATGCTTATGTCAGGAGCCGAGGATGTCGCAACTCTCCCTGATCAGTGGACAGTAGTTACAGTTGACGGAAGTGATGCAGCTCACTTTGAAAACAGCCTTCTTGTAACTGAAAACGGTGTTGAGATACTTACGCCATGGGAGTAACATCCAACACGTTCTATGATTGTTTTGCTATTTGTAATAAAATCGAATCATATGGCGTGATGAATATAGACACATTGGTTGCTGCGTTTACAAAAGAAGATACATTTAAAAATTTTCACTTAGAAGAAAAAAAACGCTTTTGTACTACGCAAACGGATCGCGAAGCTGTGACCAAGAGCATTGCCTGCGCTAACTTTCTGAACAACTTCTGCTCAAGGCAGAGAGGCACAGCTACCTTAAATAGAAGCGATATATCTTGCAGACAGGAAGTTGAGGCTACTACATGGGCAAAGAAGAATTAATAGAAGTAAAGGTTATGGTAGTAGAGCCGTTGCCAAACGCCATGTTCCGAGTAGAACTGGAAAACGGTCACAAAATATTGGCTCATGTCTCGGGTAAAATGCGTATGCATTTCATAAAAATAATACCCGGCGACCGTGTGCTTTTACAACTTTCGCCGTACGATTTAACCCGTGGGCGAATCACATACAGATATAAGTAACCAGCAATCAGATTTATTTCTGATTTTAGAGACAAAGATTAATCAAGGAGGTCTACACATAAATGAAAGTAAGACCGTCAGTGAAACCTATTTGTGAGTATTGTAGAATTATCAAACGCCATGGTGTTGTACGGGTAATTTGTAGCAAAAATCCCCGTCATAAACAGCGCCAAGGAGCAAGGAGGTAACAGGATATGGCTCGTTTAGCCGGTGTTGACTTGCCGCGCGACAAAAGAATTGAGGTGGCCCTCACGTACATATTCGGAGTTGGTCCCGTTGTCGCGAAGCAAATCATAGAGGCAACTGGAATTAATCCCGATACGAGGGTTAAAGACCTTACTGAAGGTGAAGAACAGAAATTGCGCGTTGAACTTGAGAACAACCATGCAGTGGAAGGCGATTTGCGTCGTGAAATAGCGATGAACATTAAACGTCTTACTGATGTAGGTTGCTACCGTGGTCTTAGACATCGCCAGGGACTCCCTGTTCGAGGACAGAAGACAAAGACAAACGCCCGCACATCAAAAGGCCCAAGAAAGGCCGTTGCAGGCAAGAAAAAAGTAACGAAGTAATCTAACAGGGGAGGGAATTATTGGTGGCTAAGCGTGTACAACGATCTCGTAAACGTAAAGAGAAAAAGAACGTAAGTTATGGTGTTGCTCATGTGTTTTCAACATTTAACAACACAATAGTGACACTTACAGACAAACAAGGAAATGCACTATCTTGGGCTTCAGGTGGAAACGTGGGTTTTAAGTGCGCACGTAAATCTACACCTTACGCAGCACAGATGTCTGCTGCAGAGGCAGCAAAAGTTGCTCAAGACCATGGTGTAGTTGAGATAGACGTAATAGTTAAAGGACCCGGACCGGGCCGTGAATCTGCAATTCGATCGCTCCAGGCGGCCGGGCTACAGGTAAACGTGATAGGTGATGCTACTCCGATTCCACATAATGGATGCCGTCCTCCAAAACGGCGCCGCGTGTAGCATTTTGTTTAAAGGAGGGAACTAATAAGTATGAGCAGATACACAGGACCTGTTTGCCGCCTTTGTCGTGCAGAAGGTACAAAGCTCTTTTTAAAAGGAGATCGCTGTTATACGGCAAAATGTGCTTTTACAAAGCGTAATGCAAGACCGGGACAGCACGGAACTCGTCGAACGAAGATGAGTGTTTATGGTCTTCACCTAAGAGAAAAGCAGAAACTTCGTCGTTTTTACTCTCTCAACGAAACTCAGTTTGCGTTGCTTTATAAGAGAGCAGAAAAAATGGCCGGACAGTCTGGTCACAACTTCCTACAGCTTCTGGAACGCCGCATAGACAATATTGTCTATCGTCTTGGCTTTGCAGTAAGCCGTAGCCAGGCTCGTCAGCTCGTTCGCCACGGACATTTCTTGGTAAACGGCAAAAGACTTGATATTCCTAGCGCACTTCTTAGCGTCAACGACGTTATTACCGTAGGTGAAAGCAGCAAGGATATCAATTTAATCAAAGAAAACGTGGAAGCTTCAGCTGCCAGAACAATTCCAGGATGGCTTAGCGTCAATCCTGAAAAGATGTCCGGTACTGTTGTCTCTATTCCAATTCGCGACCAGATCGATGTTCCTGTTGATGAACAGCTTGTCGTTGAATTCTATGCCCGTTAGGGAAACGAAAGGTGGAGGAGAATATGGAGCATGATCGCCATGAGATCATAGTACAAGAATCCACCCCATCGTACGGAAAAATAACCATTGAACCTCTTGAAAGAGGTTATGGAGTAACATTGGGCAACTCTCTTCGTAGAGTTTTGCTCTCTTCCATCAGTGGTGCTGCGATTCTTGCGGTACGTATTGAAGGGGTTCTCCATGAGTTTAGCACTGTCCCAGGTGTCAAAGAGGACGTGATTGAGCTCCTGGTTAATTTGAAACATGTTCCCGTACGTAGCCACACAAATTCTGTGACAACCTTGCGCCTCGAAGCGGAAGGACCAAAAGTCATTACTGCTGCAGACATATCACCGGATAGTGAAATAGAATTCCCAGATCCGGAAGCTTATATTTGTGAGATAGCAGCAGGACATTCTATTGCTATGGATATTTATGTAGGAACAGGAACAGGATATGCACCAATTGACCGTCCCAGAGCATCATTCTTACCGATTGATGCCTTGCAGGCAGATGCACTTTTCTCTCCTGTTCAACGAGTGAAGTACAACATAAGCGATAAACGCATGGGGCAGAGAACAGACTATGACAGTTTAACGTTAGAAGTGTGGACCAACGGAGCAGTTTCTCCGGAATCCGCTATTATAGAAGCGAGCAGAGTTCTCAAGAGTTACTATGTTTCTGTTGTTGACACATTGGCAGGGCCGGGTAGCAGTGCTCTTGATGAAATCATCAAGGGAGAGGACTCAGCAAGTGCAACTTTAGATACTGGTTACGACAAACAGCCAGGCATAGTTGGTTTCCCGATGGGAGAAAACTCAATCTATGCCAGACCTGTAAGAGACCTTGAGCTCTCGGTCCGTAGTGAAAACTGCCTTCTTCGAGGAGAAGTTCGTGTGATTGGAGAACTTGTAGCCAGAACCAGAGAAGATCTTCTAAAGATTCGTAATCTTGGTAAGATATCTCTTGCAGAAATCGAAAGCAAACTGGCCAAGTTTGACCTTCATCTCAGCGGAGACACAGACTCTTCGTTGAATGAATCTATTGACTCAGGCGAACAGAATCAAAAGGAGGATAATTAAATGAGGCACCGAGTAGCAAATAGAAAATTGGGACGCTATTCTTCCCATAGATTAGCAATGCTTGCCAATATGTCTTCCAGTCTTTTTCTTGAGGGCAGCATAGTTACAACTGTATCTAAAGCTAAAGAATTACGTAAGGTGGCAGAGAAACTAATCACAAGAGCAAAATCGGGAGAAGTCAACGATCGTCGTATTGTTATGGCTCGTATGCCACATAAAGAAGCTGTAGCCAAACTCTTTAATGAGCTTGGCCCTAAGTATGCCGACCGTAACGGAGGCTATACTAGAATAGTTAAGCTTGGAGCACGTTTAGGCGATGCTTCTGAGATGGCGGTAATACAGTTAGTAGATTAGGTTAATAATGAAAACAGGTATTCCCTTTTCTCTCAAGGGTGCGGAATTCCGGTATCCAGATGAGGCAGAGAACACACTCTTCCCTTTGGATCTGGAAATCCGCCCCGGCGAGTGGGTTGCCGTTTTAGGACCCAACGGGTCAGGCAAAACCACTTTGTTGAAAATGCTTAACGCCCTGCTTGTTCCAACGCAGGGTCTTTGTTTTGTTGACGGAGTAGACTCTTCTGATCTGAACCTTACTGGTTCAATAAGGGAGAAAGTCTCAATGGTATTCCAAAATCCAGAAGATCAAATCGTAGCAGCTATAGTTGAAGAAGATGTTGCATTTGGGCCGGAAAACTTAGGGTTGGAGCCGGAAGATATACGTATTCGCGTAAGGGATGCCCTTACAACGGCGAACCTTTGGGAGAAACGTACTCTGCCAATTTCTTCCTTATCAGGGGGACAAAAACAGCGTCTTGCACTCGCCGGCATTTTCGCAATGAAGCCAAAGGCACTGCTTTTAGATGAAGCTTTATCAATGTTGGATCCCTATTCAAAAAAAGAAATAATTAAATTAATAATAAATGAGCATAAAAGTGGAATAACTATCGTGCAAGTTACGCATGATTTGGATGAAATCTTATTCGCAGATAGAGTGATTGTAATGGAAAATGGGGAAATAACTTGTGATGAGTCTATAAATGAATTTCTTAGAAGATCCAAAGAAAACTTACATGAAATGAAATTAAAAAAACCGGACATATCAATACTTCGTGAACTATTAATAAATAAGAAAATAATACCCGAAAACACAAAATCGGATATTGATTCAATAAATAAGGCATTATGTCTATTGTAGTCAAAGAACTATACCATACTTACAATTTGGGTTTGCCCACTGAAGTGACAGCTCTTTCAGGAGTTTCAATGAGCACAGAGCGTGGAGAAATTGTTTCTGTAGTCGGTTTAATGGGAAGCGGCAAATCAACCTTAGCCCAACATTTAAACGGTCTTCTATTTGCGCAGAAAGGGTCCGTATCAGTAGATAATTGTGAAATAACAGCAAAATCCGTATTTACCAATGAAGTACGCCGGAAAGTGGGCTATGTTTTTCAATATCCTGAAC
>JAAYFL010000090.1 GCA_012728235.1 Synergistaceae bacterium | reverse complement strand
CCCATAACCCTGTATCTGCTAATAGTATCTATGGGGATAAGTATTGTCATAGAAAATATTTTTGTGGTAACCATAGGAGGCCGTTTTAGAGCCTTGCCCCCTGTGATTCCTATGGATCCTGTAAACATCTTTGGTTTTGCTACAACAAGCGCATTTGATCTTTTATCACTCTTAACAGCGGTTGTGTTTCTTATAGGGTTACAGCTATTTTTAGTAAAAACTAAATGGGGATTGGCAATTCGCGCTGCTTCGTATAATTTAAAAACAGCAGGCCTCATGGGTGTTAACGTTAATAGGCTGATTGCGATAGTTTTTTTCGTTGCGGGACTTCTTGCCGCTGTTGGAGGAATATTTCTTTCTGCGCGCTATACCCTTTATCCCCAGTTAGGCAGCACTATAACTACAAAGGCTTTTGTTGCGGCAGTTATAGGGGGCCTTGGTTCTCTCCCTGGAGCAGTTATTGGAAGTCTTATTTTGGGTTTGGCAGAAATGCTCACTGCCGGTTTTATTTCCAGCCAGTTTCGCGATTTGGTTGTCTTTGCAATCTTAATCTTAACTTTAATAATGCGTCCCACAGGACTTTTTGGTAAGTCTGTGGGAGAGAAAGTGTAGAGCATTTTAAATGCAAGGTTATGTAGCCGGAATAATAACTCTTCTTGCCATCAATTGTATAGCTGCATTGGGAGTATCTTTATTTACAGGGTTTACGGGGATTTTTACACTGGGACATGCAGGTTACATGGCAATAGGAGCATATACAGCGGCCATTCTTACTTTTAAATGCAGTGTACACTTTATTCCTGCCATAATTTGTGGCGGGATTTTCGCAATGATAGTGGCTTATTTGATTGGCATTCCCACACTTAAGCTTGTGGGGGATTATTATACGATAGCTTCTCTTGGTTTGGGGGAAGCTATACGTCTTATTATAGAAAATTGGGAAAGTGTAACACGTGGAGCAAGGGGATTTCCCGGCATAGCGCCATACACTTCTCTTCCTGTAGCACTTGTTTTTTTGATAATAATGACAGTAGTGATGTTTTTTATCGTAAATAGTAGTTATGGACGAGCATTCAAGGCTTGTCGTGACGATTACGTTGCTGCATCTCTTTTAGGTTTTGACACAGCTCATTATAGAGTGCTTAGTCTAGCTGTTTCGGGCTTTTACTGCGGCGTATCAGGCGCGCTTCTTGCCGGATTCATGTCATTTGTACAGCCGGTTATGTTTGATATGGCAAAATCAACAGAACTCGTATCCGTTGTCGTATTTGGAGGACTTGGCTCTATAAGTGGCTCACTTATTGGGGCAACTATTCTTACTTTAGTCACAGAGCTTTTTCGTCCTATATCCCAATATCGCATGTTGATATATGGGTTGGTGCTTGTTTTTGTAATGGTATTTAGACCGGAAGGCATAATGGGCACAAATGAGCTTACTCTTAATTACATAAAAAATCTCTTCTCTGCCAAAAAGAAAGCTTCTGAATTTGATAGGAGGACAACAGATGACTGTGCTTCTTGAATTAAAAGGAGTAAGTAAATCTTTTGGCGGTGTTCAAGCTGTAGAGAATATGTCTCTAAAGCTTAAAAAAGGCGAACTGACCGGATTAATAGGCCCTAATGGAGCTGGCAAAACCACCGTGTTCAACTTAATAACCGCAGTATATGACGTTACAAAAGGCGATATAGAATATAAAGGTATAAATATAAATAAACTAAAGACCTATCAAGTTGTTTCTCTAGGAATAGCT
>JAAYFL010000089.1 GCA_012728235.1 Synergistaceae bacterium | reverse complement strand
TGCTACTGTTTATAAAAATAATAAGAAGATTCCCAATAAAAGTTATAGTATCATATATTTCTGTTATTTTCCACTATCCTTATGCAAGTATGGACTGGACGATACTTGGGATGTAGACCAAGCAAGAGCCGCTGCACCAAGGTTTGAGGTGTAGCGGCTCTGTTTCGGGATTAGCAGATTTTATTGAGTTGCTAATTTTAAGCTCTTGGGGATGATGTGTTTACAATCTTCAATGTATTATTACTCTATTTCAAATACAGCATAATAAACCTTTTCATCATAGTCACCTGTTTTACGAAAATCCGTAATTGATTTGCCAATCCGATATGAGCCTTTTGAAAGTTTACCATATATCCATTGCCAGTCAACTTTCCATTCTACGGTATCATCCGTAGGGATGCGCCATGCCTCAGATGTCCATGCGATATCATGCTCTTGGGGTAGATGCATAAGGGATACCCATTTATTTGTTTGATATTTTTCCACCCAGTAATGGCTGCCTGTCTGTAAATCCCCAGTAGGAGCTCCATCTTTTTGCGTATAAGCAATCGTCAGACCTTTCGGGGTCACATCAACAGTCGATAAAGTTATCCCCCATGTGTCATCCTTGATTGTATCTTGCTGAAATGATTTCACAAGCTCATCATACAGTTCATCATTCAATCTGACATATCGTCCGTCTTTGCCAAATTGCAAAACAGGCCTTCCATCAAGTAAAAAGGCATAATAATCTTTCCTTGTGCTATCTTCTGCAATGAGATAGTGAATATGATAATAGTTATCTAAAGTATCAATATCCACACCCTCGAAAGCAGCAGAAATTGCTAAAGAGTTCATAACAATTTGTTTGGCGAGGTCTTCGTTTTCAAGGGTAGCAGATACCGTTCCATTAGCTACTTTGGAAATAAACGGTTCTGTATCCTTAACCTCAACGGTAGGTTCAACATAGGAGGTATTAGGAACAGTTTTATCGAAGCTATTCTCATAGATGTCAAGAAAGCGTGATACAAAGACACAGCGAGCAAGCATTTCGGGATCCCCTTCGTTGTATCCCATTTGGATACCGTACACCTTATACATCTCATAGTTTTTATGTGAAAATGGTTTTAAGTCATTTTCTGATTTTATGAGTTCGATAGTATCGGCATAAAGCGTTTCAAAAGTTGCAAATGCCTTGTGAGGATCTTTAAATACTGCTCTACCGTATTTATCAGCACCAATGACAAAATCTTCGCTGATTTCGGTGTATTCTTCTGTATCAACAGACCCTAAAATGCCCGTTGCTCCGACAACATACTCTTGCACATACGGATTTTGGATTGTTGTCCCAGCTGGATTGCTTACAAGACAAAATATAGCTACAACACAAAGCAGTGCAGTTATCAAAACCATCCAAAACTTTGGCCTTTTATAATTCAGCACATTTTTTACTCTGCTTTTTGTATCGCCCTCTCCAAAGGCGAGGGGCGTTGCGTGTATCATTTTTTTGGTGGTCGAAAAACGCAAAAGGGACTGGGAATATTCCGCTTTGATATCGGTGCCTATGCTTTTCATCACGGCCTCATCACAAGACAGCTCCATGTCCTTTCCCGAAAGAGCAAAGGCAATCCACACCAATGGGTTAAACCAATGCACAGACAATGCAATAAAGCCAAGTGTCCTTGTGATATGGTCAAGTCTTTTGATATGGCACAGCTCGTGGCGAATAATGTAGTTTTGCTCATTTTCTAAAAGTGAGGACGGAAGATAAATCTTAGGCTTTTTCACACCAAGTACAAAAGGTGTAGAAATATGGTCAGCAAGATAAATATTTTCTTTTAGCGGAGTGAGGTGATTAAACTGCGCTTTAATTTTATAAAGGAAATTATACTGTATATAGCCATCGCCACAATACCTGAAATCCAAATAATCTCACCGATAAAAAGCCAAACTTGAATCGGATTAATACTTGCGCCTACATCTGTTGGAGCTGGCAAAATAGGGTTTATCATATTATCGACGACCGTCATCCCTGTGCTAATTTGCGGTGTTTGACTGTAAATAATATCTTGCGAAATAGGTTGTTTGCCGATAGGAATAAGACTTAACGCACTCTCGAAGGATAAAGGACAAAGTAGTCTTAACAGCACCACACCCCATAAGGCATAGGAGAAAACCTTAGGTGATTTTTTCAAAACAAGCCTTGCTAACAGCACAAAGACAATCACATAGCTTGCAAAAAGGCTCATATTAAGAACCGATAAAAACAAATCATCAAGCATTATTTCCCCTCCTTGTATCTATCAATAAGTTCTTGTATTTGGGTAACTTCTGCATCAGATAAATCTTTTCTTTTTGAAAATGCAGCCAAAAATTTGGGAAGTGAACCCGAGAATGTTTCCTCCACAAACTTTTCACTTTGCATCGCCATATATTCGTCCTTAGAAATAAGAGAAGTAACCGAAGAATTTTCATTCTTGAAAAACCCTTTTTCGCACAGTTTCCGAAGAACCGTATAGGTTGTAGGCTTTTTCCATACAAGACTGTCTGTCGCAAGTTTTACAAGATCACCCGAGGAAATCGGCTCGTTGTTCCAAATTAAGTCGGCAAACTTCATCTCTAATTCACCAAGTTTATAATCTATCATCTTAAAACCCTCCTGTGGTTTATTGTCAATAGCTCGTTAATTTAAGGTTTTATAATCACTGTCTTTATGCAAGAATACTCTGGACTATCTTGGGGATGTGACGAAAAGCGCAGGCTGGCTCTTTATTTTGTAAACCCGGCCTGCTAATCTTTATTATTAGAACCTATTAAAATATTTAAGTATAGATTAGTAGCTTTTTTAATTATTTCAAAAAGTTATTGACATATGCCATAAACGGTGTATAATAAGAATAAATGGCATATGCCATAAACCATAAGGAGGTGAATAGCATGCCAAGAATAGATGGAACTGGCCCAAT
>JAAYFL010000088.1 GCA_012728235.1 Synergistaceae bacterium | reverse complement strand
CCTCAGAAGAGGTGTACTACCTGATCAAAGACCGGCAGCAGGCTCACAGGGTGTGGAGGATCTGGATTCCCTTCTTCACCTATGTGGTCTACTCCTATCGGCTCTCCGAGCGCGTTGTCTTCTCCCACAACTGGGAGTTTGGCGAGGTCGGATGGTTTGAGACACGCGAATTGCCACAGAATGGCGCCCTGTTCGTGAGGGGGCGAGTGCGTGCCCTGTCAAAATCGATTCAACGCGAGAGAGACGGCAATTGAATCTGCGCTGCTCTCAAAGAAGTTCAACCGCTGATGCAATGCCTCCCGCACAGGGTGTTCGTCAGCTGACAAATGAGAACTGTTTCCACGGGATGTCGACTTCTGCCTTCTTGCTGATGATGTCATCGACGTGGAGCAAGAGAGGGAACTTGTCTCTGTCAAGGTTCCCCAAGGAAGCGGCTCTCCGCACCGCACGGGCGACCCGCTCGGCTACGACCAATGATTCCAAGGTGACTCCCTGTAAGGTCTCTTTTGCTGCATCGATATCCATGCCGCGCCCGAGAAGGATCCCAATCTTCCGTGTTCTTCCTCCGTAGACGGTCACGTACAGATCACCAAGGCCGATGGCGAGGTTGTTGAGAGCCATGGCTCCTTGGTATTCAAGCAGCAGCGCCATCTCCTTGACGCTTTGGTAGAAGATGGCGGCCTGCGAATTGAAGTGCGGGTCGCTTTCGAGGCCGAAGCGCCTCTGGTTTTCCCCAATCGTGAGCGCGATGGCCAACGCATAGCCGTTCTTCAACGCGACTGCACTCTCAATCCCCATCACATCGGTTGTGATGCTGATGTGGTAGTAGGAGGTCTCCATAATCGCTTTGAGGGTGGCGAGCACCGCCAGATCCGGGCCGCAGAATGCCACTTCCGTATGGTCATGGGCAACGAGCTCATAGCTTGTGCACGGGCCGCCAATGGCATTGATATTCCTGGAAAGGCCCTTCTTTGCCAACATCTTCTCCCAGAGCATCGGATACGGCAACAACCGACCATCCGGTTCATCGAACAAGCCTTTGGTCACAGAGAGCACCGGAGTCTTCTCAGGAATACGCGGCAAGACAAATTCTCCAAACCATTCGACTCCAAAACTGCTCACCCCGCCGATGATCATGTCGGCGCCTTCGATGGCACGTTCCATCTCACTGACTTTGAAAAATTGGATGCCGCTGGGGAAATCGGTCTTGAACGCAGGATGTCGATTCTTCGCTCTACAGGCATCAATGATGGAATCATCAAGCGGGCTGCCGACAACCCGTACTTCATGACCATTCTCCCTGGCGGGAAACGCCAGCGCCGAGCCCATTTGCCCTGAACCGATAATTGTTACAACTGACATTTTAACTCCTTAGTTGTCCATACAATTCCCAAACCGATCCCATAAACTGTTCCATATCGAGCAGCGATATTCAGTCTGTCTGTTTGTTGTCAAATTTTTATTTCAAAGTCTCCATGCGTTAGAGATGTGAATTCCAACGCATCGAAATCATTCTTTGAATTTCACCACCGTGAGAAGTCCTCAAGCAATTGCTTTGATTCTCCAGGAGATTTCTCATCATTCCTAACGTTGCAAGACTTTTTCAGCAGACCTCATATCAATTTATTTCTGATAAATCCATAAAAGTTTCGGATATTGGCAAGTCCAGGATATCCTGGACTTGCCAACGACACACCAATTCTCGGTCAATGGTATTTACTGTACAAGGTAGTCCATTTCTCAAGCATTGCTTGTTTGTTCTCTATGAGCCAATCGATGTCACGAGTAACCCATTTGATTTCATCCGACGGAGGAAGGTAAGATTTCTCTACCACAACATTCTCGTTGGTGAATCGAACTGTCCCAACATAGTTTGCTCGGAAAGACTGCCCTTCAGCGCTTTGGATATAATCAACAAGAGCTTTTGCCGCTTTCATATTTGGGGCATTCTTTATGATAGCCACGGCAAACGCATATGCTGAAGCGCCTTCTGCGGGATAGACCATCTTGATGTTCTTTGCTCCATTCTTAAGAAGCGTCGATGCCCCATCCTCGTAAGTAAGTCCAACAACATACTCTCCACTTTGCACTCCCTTAAAGGCGATTGAAGATGACGAGCCAATAACCATCCCATTGGCGAGCAATCCTTCGATTACCGCCCAAGCCTCAGCGCTATCATTCCCATATACGGCAAATATGTTTGACAGATTATTCCAAGCTGCAGAAGAAGATGTCGGATCAGAGAAAATAATTTTCCCCTTAAGAGCTGGATTCATAAGATCTGCGTACCCTCTGATGTTGAGGCCAAGTTTGGCTTCAAGTTCTGTGTTTACGCAGAAGACAGCGGTAGAGAGGTGATCATAGTTATAGAACCCGTTGTTGCTCCGGTACTCTAGAGGGAGTTCGTTGTCGTATGGTGACACATACTGCTCAAAAATACCTGCATATGCATTCCCGTCTGCTTGGTTAAGTCCCGAGTAGATTACATCCATGGTAGGATTTCCCGCCTCTGCCCTTGCTCTGGAGACGCCCTCACCCGCGGAACATGTCACGAGCTCGATATCTACCTTCGGGTAGATTCCAGTGAATCCTTCAATAATTGCATCTAAATCAAGATCCGTCGCAGATGAGCAAATGACCAACGTTCCTCCGATGGAACCGTCATCTACTTTCGTTTCCTTGGCGCCCCCGGCGAAGAGCATTGTAGCACTTACAAGAATTGCCATGAGAACGGTATACTTTTTCATACTAAGCCTCCTATTTTCTTGGACTTTCTCCGAAAGCCCTTGTTTGATGCATACATATGAATGACGTGTTTTGTGTCGATTCCAATAATGTTCACAACTTTATATCATCCTCTGACTTACTTACCGCAAGGAAGAGAACCATTGAGATTATCGTCAGTGCAGTCACTATCGTGGCAAACGCGCACGCAACTCCATCCCTCCCCCTGCCAACAGAAACATACGTCGAGACTGTCAAATTGATTGTCTTATTACTATAGAGAATTATGGCTCCACTAATTTCAGTGATTATGGCAACCCAACTCAATATTGCTCCGCTGATAATACCACTGCTCATTAATGGGACAGTAATCTTAACGAGTGTTTTCAATTTCGATGCGCCCAAACTTCTTGCGACTTCATCTATCGATAGGGGGATTTGCATCAATCTCGCTGTTGCTGACCGAATCGTGTATGGCATCCTCCTGATGACCAAATTTAAGATCATGACCCAAATCGTCCCCGTCAATGCCCAAGGCTTTGGTCCAAAAGCGAATACGAGCGCGATACCAATGACAGACCCGGGCATGATGTATGGCAGCATGCTCATCGTATCAAGGGTGTTGCTGATCAGTCCGCCTTTCCTGACAACAAGGAAGGCGATCAAAATTGAAATGACTATTATTATTGCCAGTGATATGAACCCTTGAAGCAAGGTGTTTTCAATTGACCGCACCAACAAGCGCTTGAGGGCATTCTGATAGTTGACCAATGAATAGCCAGGTTTAAAAATTGAACCATCGCAGTTTCTAAACGAAAGATTGGCGATATACAAGTTGGGCAAGAACCCTAGAATCACTAAGAGATAACAATACCCGTGCATGAGGACCCCACTAAGACCGTGAGGCTCCTTTTTCTGTATAGGATGCATGACATTCATGGTGAACTTGAACCTGTTCGTTGCCCATTTCTGTATCAAGAAAATTACGGCGGTCACTACTACAGCAAACACTGAGATCGCTGCGGCGAAGTTTTGGTTCTGTCCATTCTCACCCATAAACTGAGAATAGATTTCAACGGGAAAGGTCCTGTACCCCTCTCCGATCAAACCAGGGGTCCCATAGTCTGCAAACGCCCTCATGAAAACCATCAACGCGGCAGCCAACAATGTTGGCATGGACAGCCTCATTACAATCTGGAAAAATCTCTTGACCCCACTGCACCCGAGGTTTGCACTCGCCTCCATAAGACTGTTGTCGATATTACGGAAGGCTCCATTCATGTATATGAAAACAAGAGGAAAGAACTTTAGGCTTTGGACCAGCAAAATCCCTTTAAAACCATAAATACTGCCGATATTAATTCCTACTGAAGACAAGGCTCTCGTGATTACCCCAGAACGTCCGAGAAGCATAATCCAAGCATAGGCACCGATGAACGGAGCTGACATAACACAAAGAATACTCACGACAAAGAGAAATTTCGTACCTTTCAGATTGTAGAACGTATAGAAATACGAAAAGGGCAACGCCAATAGTAAAGATACAATGGTCACGGCGATTGTAACTTTGAAGCTGTTTCCTATCGTAGAACTATAATACCTGTTGCCAAAAAACTTTTTGAACTGAACTAGTGAAAGGTTATCATCATTGTCATATACGGAGTGTTTGAGAACACCAAACAGTGGGAAGATAAGAAAGACCATAAACAAAACGAGTAGTGCAATGGAAACCCAGGTCCAAATATCTGCTGCTTTATGTCTGAACATCATGCTTCCTCGCTCTGTGCCAAATGATCAGTCAGTACCCCCGTCAAGATATTCTGCTTCCCATCTGCGGTAAACACATTGGTCTTTACCGTGTTAATTCCCAAGGAGATCTTCGTTCCTTTTTCAAGCGTCTCTTCAATTGTAGACTCTTGGATAATCTCCACTTCTTCACCACTATTGAGCACAACAAAATAGTGGGTATTCAAGCCGAGGAAGATGGCGTCCTTTACAACGCCTTTCACACCCTCGAACACATCTTCGCGGTTTAGAAAAAATTCTTCAGGTCGTATAGAAATTTTTACATCCTGGGAGTAGAAATGGTCCTTCGCAACGGCTTGTATCTTGGTCTTGAATTCTTGCACTTCCAAGTACGCCTTTCCTTCTTCGACAACAAGCTTTCCGTCGAGAATATTCGTACGTCCAATAAATGTTGCAACGAATAGATTCGCAGGACGTTGGTATATTGCCTTTGGTCTCCCTATTTGCTGAATCACTCCCGCGTTCATGATTGCAATGCGGTCTGAAATCGCCATTGCTTCCTCTTGGTCATGAGTAACATACACGCACGTGATGCCCACGCTATTCTGTATTCGCTTGATGACTGTCCGCATCTCAACCCGTAGCTTGGCATCCAGGTTTGAAAGAGGCTCATCCATGAGCAGCACATCCGGCTTGATGCAGAGGGCCCGTGCAAGAGCAACACGTTGTTGCTGTCCTCCAGAAAGCTTTTCGGGCATTCTGTTGGCAAACTGCTCAATCTGCACCAATTTCATGTATTCTTCTGCCGTACTTGAAATTTCATCTGCAAGCAATTTTTTATTTTTCAACCCAAACTCAATATTTTTACGTACCGTAAAATGTGGAAAAATTGCATAATTCTGGAACACCATGCCAATATTTCTCTTCGCTGGATCGAGATCATTGATTCGTTTCTCATTGAAGTAGAAATCCCCTCCTTCAATCGAATTAAAACCAGCAATCATTCTCAACAAGGTAGTCTTTCCACAACCTGATGGCCCAAGAAGAGTAAAAAGCTCCCCTTCTTTGATATCAAGTGAGAGGTTGGGGATAATGACTGTATCTCCATACGCTTTCTTTGCATTCCGAATGATAATATTGACGCTCATCATCAGTCCTTTGTGTGGATTTTAATCAACTTCTTTCTAAAGATCCTTCAAATCCAACCTGTTGTTGTGCTCATCCCCTGCAATATTTCGCTAACGAAACGTAGCAAGTAGATATACAGCTCCTTTAGAATGAGCAGATGCTCAGTTTGTGAGCTAATGTTATTTTACATCTCACAACTGGAGCTGTCAACATTTATTTTCTTCCCATTGGATATGAACCGGAGTGGGAGAAAGTATTCAAGTTATCCTTGTGTGAAGGCACCCCATCAGTGTTCTCGCAAATGGTACAGAAATACCGGGAGACGATGCATCAACAAGTACATTTAGCAATTCATTTTGGGCATTTGTTGACATTAGGATTTGCTCAATCTATTATTGGCAAATGAACAATACGTGAACAAAAGCTCAGACACAGCTTCAGTGGAAGTCAATTATTAAGGATGAATTATGAGCAATGAACATCAATTGATGGTCAAAGTGGCCGTACTCTATTATAAATATGATATGCAACAGGCAGTTATTGCCGATAGGCTTGGTTTATCGCGTCAGAAAGTCGGACGTCTTCTCAGACAAGCGAAGAAATCAGGAATTGTAAAAATCAGTATCCATAGCAACCTCTCCTACTCTACCGAATGTGCTGCAGCCTTGGAACAGCTATTTTCCCTCAAGGAGGTTATCGTTGTTGATGCCCCAGTGTACGATGATCAAATCATCAAGGAGGAATTGGGCAAGGCAGCCGCCGACTTTGTTGAGAGGATATTGGTCGATGATGATAGCCTCAGCATCTCATGGAGTAGTACGGTCTATGAATTCGCCAAGCACTTGAACAAACTCCCCCTGAAGGGCCTGAAATTTTCACAGTTAAATGGGAGCCACGAGCGGGTTTCCCTGACCTTCAGCGGATTGAACATCCTCAACCTACTCCATCAGAAAGTGGAAAACTCGGTAACATACCCATTGTTAGCCCCCATGAAAGTATATTCAGAAGAACTGCTGGGCAACCTCATGAAGGACATCAGAATCAAAGAAGCTCTGGATGCTGCCAGCAACAGCCGCATTGCTGTTTTCGGTATCGGCATCATTTCACGAGACTCACCCCTATTCTACACTGGTTATATGGATGATGGTCTGGTGACGACGCTCCAACAAATGGGAGCTGTGGCGGATGTCTTTGGGCACTTTATTGACCGTAATGGGACACTCTGTAGTCCTGATGAGGGAAAGTGGACCGTGGCAATTACCGCAGATGACCTGAAGCGTAAGGAGTACAGTATTGCTGTTGCAGGGAATCTTCAGAAAGCGGAAGCAATTTACGGCACATTGAAAGGTGGATGGTGCAATGTCTTGGTTACCGATCTCCAAACAGCCAAGAAGTTGATCGAAATGGAGCAGGAAAATATGTAGCCACGGAAAGTGGGCCTCCGCTTCTGAATCGTTTGAAAGGAAACCACAAGTTTGTTTTTCATACGCCTCTGTAAAAAACCAAAGATCTACAAAATGTTGATGACTAAAAACCTGAGTTTTCTATAGGTTTGTACGATTAACTCCAATATCAGATTCCTGCAGCTATCCAATTCCTTTGAACACAGGTGAATATTTTCGTTTTTATGG
>JAAYFL010000087.1 GCA_012728235.1 Synergistaceae bacterium | reverse complement strand
TCATAGTAATCATAATAATTGTGATTCTCTCCTTTTCTATTTTCATGGCCTATGTACGCTTTTTGGAAAAAACTGAATTGGCTTTTGATCGTTCGAATATAGCAATATTAAATTCCGCAACAAGGATATATAGGAGCGTTAATTACGACAATAAAACTACAAATGCCGAAGATGTTTTTGCTGGGATTGATACTGATGCAAAAAGGGTCGAGGCTCTGGTAAAAAACAACTGTCTCTTGAATATGGTCTCACCGCTGCACGAAGGCGCTAGATACGAATGGTCTATTCCCGATCAGCTTTGGGTTTTAAAAATATCAAAAGATACTCCTCCTCTGACGCCCTTAGGCAACAACTTTGCAGAAATAGTTCCAAATATGATAGATAAAATGATAGAAAAATTTAATGAAAGTGGCAGTTACGGTCTTACTTGGGGAGACAGGAGATGGACGGATATTGGATTGGATCCTGACGATTGGAAAGATAAGCCAATCAATCATCTTTATTACACTCCCAGCGGAGCAACGCTGAGAATAACTATAGAGAATGGGTACTCTTTGCGGTTTAAAGATATCTATGGAATTGATTTTGAATTAAAGTCTACGTTAAACTGGGCTCTTATTTATGATGATATCAGTAAAAATTGGTACTATCACACAATTGATCCAACCAAAGAGGTTGATATGAGCACGCTAAAATTAACTGAAACTGGGAAAAGCGAAGCACTAGAATTTTAATTTAAAATCTAAATGATATACAACAAATATTAAGATACAAAATCTTCGGAGTGATTTTGGAAACGTATTCCGTCAGGTAGAGATGAGTCTTCTTTTTTCTCTACTTTTTTTGAATGGAATTCAGATTTAGGAGCCCATTTTTTCTCCTGATCCGGTGCTTCGAAGAGACTTGCCGGCTTTATGATTCCCTGTTTAAATTTGTTGTTTATAGAGTCTACAGCGGAGGCAACCCTGAGATTCTTTTCATCCTCACATCTTTTTTCTTCGAACAGAGAAGTTTGAATTCCCGCAGACACATCTACAAAGTTGGACAAAATGACTCCACATTTTTTATATTCATATCCAGGCATAAAAATTTCCTCAAAAATAGCTTCTGTGCACTCCATTAGCTCTGAATCTGTGCAGCAGGGATTATCAAAGGAAATTTCCTTACTGTTGGCATAATAGTTGTCCTCGTTAAATCTGCTTGTTGATATAAAAACCGACAGCTTCCCTGCCATCTGCTTAGCCTTACGCAGCTGTTTCCCTGCAGATACTGTAAAACAGAGAAGAGGGTCGAGCAATTCTTCATAAGTGGTAATAGCTGTTCCAAATGATCTGGAAACCATAATAGATTTTGGTGGCTTCTCTCCGCTGTCTATACCATGTGCCGGGAAGCCTTTTAACTCCCACAGAGTGTAAAGGGCACTGATATTAAAATTTTTCTTTACCCACATCTCATCCTTCTTGATAAAGTCTGAGGCCTTTCTCACTCCATATTTCAATAATTTGTCGCTGCTTTTTCTTCCTATACCCCATATGGCTGAGCAATCAAAACGAGACATGAACTCCGAGTTAGAATACTGATCTCTTTGAAGCCAATAGACACCGCCTGTCTCTTCGTTTTTTTTTGCATATTCCACAGCCAACTTACAAAGAGTTTTCGTTGGGGCTATACCTACAGATATAGGGATTCTGGATTCTTTCCATACTGCCTCTTTAATTTTACGGCAGTAGGAGAGAGGGTCTTTTACAGAGTTTATTCTTAAGCTAAAAAAACACTCGTCTATTGAGTATATCTCTAAGGTATCAGAGAATTGTCTGATAGTAGCCATTACTTCGGCAGATATTTTTTGATATAGAGTCATATTTGTAGATCTTATTTTAACTCCGTTATGGGCGAGCAAATCTTTAACTTTAAAATAAGGAATTCCAATTTTGATTCCCATTTTTTTGACCTCATTGCAACGAGAGATAACACAGCCATCATTGGAGGAAAGAACCAAAACAGGACAGTGATCGAGGCTATTATCTGCCCTACGCTCACAAGAAACAAAGAAATTGTTGCAGTCGGCAAGAGCTATTGACCTATCATGCATTGGATCCGAAATGTTAACTCTGCCACCCCCACAAGTCTTTGTTGTCTATAATATGTATACCATGAGTATACATGACTGTCAATAAATGGAAATATTCGGCGTCTCGGTAGAATTAATTTAATGTCATATGAAGCAGGTCAACATAAAAACTTGAAGGGGTTATAATAGACGAGGAAAGTTTCGTAAATAATATTTAAAGATGCTTCATGTAGGAGTATACTTATACATCATAATAAATTGGAAGTGACCTAATTGAAAAAGTTTTTTCGTGAACCGGCAAGCGGCTTTAGTCATTTAGCGGGAGCTGTTCTATCCGTCGTAGCCCTTCTGTCTCTTTTGTATGTAGCGATTACAAATAGAAACGTCTGGCAAATAGTCTCTTTCTCTATATTTGGAGCAAGCATGATACTTCTTTATACAGCAAGCACTGTCTATCACTTGGTGAACGCAACAGATAAAGTTATCAATGTACTTCAGAAAATAGATCACAGCATGATATTTGTGCTTATTGCTGGTACATATACGCCCATCTGTCTTACCTTGCTGAGAGGATGGTTGGGGTATACCCTTTTATCTGTTATATGGAGTTGCGCTGCTATAGGAATAGTAAGTAAAATCTTTTTTTTCAATATTCCCAGATCTGTCTATACTGGGATATATATCATAATGGGCTGGATTGCCGTCTTCGCCGTGGCACCGCTTTATAAAGCAGGTGGAGTTCGCTCGATTATATGGCTTTTAATGGGTGGCGTGCTTTATACAATCGGCGGGGTCATGTATGCCATAAAAAAACCCAACATCTTTCCTAGCTGGCTGGGATTTCATGAGCTGTTTCATGTTTTTGTAATGTTGGGGAGCACGGCGCACTACGTAATGATTTTCCGCTTCTGTTAGAACCGAAATAATATATTGTCGCAGCTGAGCAGGGTTGACCTCTTCGCTTCGTTTCGGTTAATCTTCGCTGTTTTTAATTTCGAGAACCTGATTATTTGCTCCCATAAATACTGTTTTGGGAGAGTGGGACTTCGCTTCAGCAGAATCTATATGACAGTAAGCAAGAATTATAACTTTGTCTCCGCACTGTACTAACCTTGCTGCAGCGCCATTGACACAAACGATTCCGCTCCCACTCTCTCCTTCAATCGCATAAGTGTCAAATCTATTCCCGTTCTCTATATCCAATACCGCCACTTTCTCATACTCAAGTATTCCTGAAGCATCCATCAACTCTTTATCAATAGTTATGCTCCCAATGTAATTGATGTTTGACTCGGTCACTATGGCTCGATGTATTTTTGATTTCAGCATTGTGAGTATCATTTTGTTTCTCCTTCAAAAGTAAAGTTGTCTATCAGCCTCGTATTTCCGAAATAAACGGCTGCTGCTACGAGAGTGTTATGAACTATTTTGTCAGTGGGACAAAATGTTTCGGCATTTAGTATTTCAATATAATCAATTCTCGCAAGAGGTTCAGAAGATATCTGAGATATTATAGAATCTCTTATGAGAGCGGCATCTCTTTCTCCTTCCATTATACGCTTTTTTGCGTTTGAAAGGCTGCGATTCAAACAGAGAGATGCTTTTCTCTCATCTGGTGAAAGATATGCATTTCTTGAG
>JAAYFL010000086.1 GCA_012728235.1 Synergistaceae bacterium | reverse complement strand
TCTCTCCAATTTGCATGGCATGAGTTTCGCCTTCCTTTGAAAGAGGATAATCTGTTTGTCCGTAATAAAGCCTTCCTCCATGAGGAAGGTCCGGTTTTGCGTGTCTCATTAAAAAAATATTAAGTCCTTTTGTCATATCTAACCTCTCTATTATAAAAAATTAATTGATTATCTCATCATCATAGCTCCATGGCGGAGTAACTATGCATAAAAGCTCTAAGCTATCATCAGAGTCATTGACTATGTACTGCTCTGCCGATGCAGGAATCACTACAGTTGTCCCCTTTTTTAATTCTATCTTTTCTTGGTTTAAATGAAGCGTTGCGGCTCCTTCTATGACTATATATATTTCTGTCGATTCAACAAGTTTATGTGGAAGAGATTTACTGTGAGGAGAAAGCATAGCATGCGACACGGAAAAAGAATCGAATGGGAGCTTTTCTTTGCCGGGATGCAACAGCTCTGCCAAGTCACATAAATCTCTGGATATTATGCGTTTCGTATCCTTAAAATTACGTATGTGATAATCCATTTTTTCTCCCCCAATGCTCCTTAATTTTATCATTATCCCTAAAAAGACAAATGTGAATAACACTTATTTTTATTTATACAAGAGGATAATGTATAAGGGAGATTGCTTGACTATTAAAAACAGGGCAATATTGATATGATATTGATAAGGGAAGTAAAATAAATATATAAAAATAGAGACAGAATCGTCTTGAAAGGTGGTTTATCCAACGGTATGAAAAAAACGAAAAGTATATTGTTGCTTACCCCTATTACTCTCTTGTTGTGTTCTGCTACGGCGGAGGCTTCAAAATCCTCCTCAATCTCTACGGGAGGGACTGTGGCTATTTTTGTAGGAGTTGCAGTCTTTACCTTACTGATAAAGTATTTTATGGAGTAAGGTTTTTTCGTAAGGGACAAAACAAACAAAAAGTTATAGTTCACATCATGTAGTAGTGCGTGTTAGACTCTCATGAATTTATTTCACAGGAGAAATATCGTAGCACCGCTCATTTTCTCTGTCTATGCTTTTATAAACAGATTATTTTATTATCAAAGCTTCGGGCGATTTTAGCCACTTTATTGTGCGTCTCATGAAAAAGAAAGCTGTGAATGCTCCTAAGAAATCTCCTGCCGGGAAAGTAGCCCATATCCCCCAAAAACCAAAGAAGCGAGGAAGGATGAAAACGAGGGGATACATGAAAAGTCCTTGCCTCATAGTCGAAAGCATTAGAGATTCTTTCGCTTTTCCAAGACCTTGAAGCGCAGCATTCGTGATAACAGTTAATCCAAAAAAAACAAGACCGGAATACCCTATTCTCATTCCAGGGATTCCTAATGCGAGGAGTTCGGGTTCATCACTAAACAGCATTATAATTTCTCTAGCAAAAAATTGAGCGAGAATCCAACTACAAGTATAGAAAGAAGTGACAAGAACTAGAGATTTTTTAATAGTTTCTATTGCTCTCTTAGGAAGGCCGGCACCATAGTTATATCCAATGATAGGTTGCACTGCGTCGGCTATGGCAAAGGCCGGAAGGAATAAAAGAGTGTCTATACTGAAGAACACTCCGAATGCCGATAATCCTATTTCTCCACCGTAAAAAAGTACCTTGCGATTCATAATGGTGACCAAAATAACGAAGGCAAGCTGCATAATAAAATTCGCGCTTCCTACAGTCATAATCCTTTTTATGATTTCAATTTTAGGGCGTACCATAAAATAGAACCTTATTCTCAATGGAGTGTTTTTAAAAGTAAAGAAAGCAAGCCCGAAAACAGTTACGGCCGCTTGGGCCAAAACAGTTCCCAAGGCTGCACCTTCTACTCCCATTTTAAAATAAACAATAAATATTGCGTCTAGGATGATGTTTGCAATTGCACCAAGAATTTGAGTTGTCATTGCATATCGTGGGCTGCCACATGAACGAATCAGAGGGTTTAGCGCAAAGGATATCAATGCAAGAGGGCCTGCAAGAAGAATCATATACATATAATCGCGAGCCATTGGGAGTAGGGTTTCACTGGCTCCGGAGAGGTGCAAAATATTATTCGTGAAATAAAAGCCTATGACAGAAACCAGACAGCCAATAAAAAATAGAAGCACTATTGACTGAGAAAGGACATGTTCGGCAGCTCTTTTTCTTTTTGCACCATAGAGAATAGCAATTCGTGAGCTTCCACCGACTCCTACAAGAGAAGATAGAGCTGTCATTAGCACCATTATAGGAAAGGCTGTTGTAATTGCAGCCAAGCCGGTAGATCCCACATAGTGTCCGACAAAAATTCTGTCAACAATATTATATATTGCACCAGCAATCATCCCAAACATGGAAGGCAAGGCAAAGCGGAGTAATAACGTTGTAGTTTTTTCCTTTAGCATCATGTTATGAGTTTGACTTCCCCCGGTATTAATCTCTGTAGTTATGACGATTCTTCCTTTCCATAATGTTGATGTCCCACATCTCTATATGTTATCTTACACGCAAATAGAACTTTTCTTCAGTTCCCGCTACTTCGTCGCCTTTTACATCATACCCTTTTACTATAACAGTAACTATTTTCCCGTCCATTTTTTGGGGAAATCTGAAAGCATGTCGAAATTCATATATTGATTCTTCTGTTAGTTTTTTATTATTTTCCTCAAAAGTTCTTTGTAACAGAACTGGTTTATTTTCTGAATGAAGAGTTCCTTCTATCATGTTAACAAAATCGTAATGGAGATATGAGATTCTATTGTTGACAGAAAAGGTTCCGTCGCTATTTGGCTCCACTTCAGAGAGGAGAGGTTGAATTGGAGTAACCACGCCGTTGACAACAAAGTCTTCCCCTCGGTTAACAGCTACGGAATTGTAAACGTTTGTATCCACCACGTCAATGACGTCGGCAGGGTTATAGGTACTTTTGTTGTTAAATTCTGCACGTGTAAAACGAATTTTCTTCTCATATCCAAATGGAATTATTTCGCCCTCAATCGATTTTATTCCGGAAGGAGTTTTGATATTAAGGAGAGGTTCTCCTATATCGTAATAATAATAAAGAACCTCGTCAGAATTGAGAAAGCCTTCAAAAGCAATGCGTCCTATTTCAACTGATTGAGTTGCACATTTCTCTTGAGCAATATTGTATAAAATCGCATGGATTTTTCCGCTAACATACTCTAAACCATCATTTTCTCTCCATCTTAAAGGTATTTCATATGCGGAGGGGAGCCCTATGCTCCAGTACCCAGGAAAGGGGTCTCTGTACATTCTTATTCCTCGTTTCTCAACGAATTTTTCCACTTTTTTTACGTGTTGAATGGGAGAAAAACGAGCGAGAATTTTTTCTTGAACAGAACCAAACATTATATCGAAAGAATGGCTGTTTAGCGAAACGTCATGTTCACTGAGCGTTGTGTCACCGGATATGACGGTTAGTAATACCCTATATAGTCCCCATTCCAAATCTTTTTCATATATTTCTTTATAGCTGCTGTCAAAAGATTTTGTGCAACCACCCTGAATTAAAACGGCAAAACTATTCTCTGTCACAACAGCTTTTACTCTCGGATCATAGAAACTTTCTGGAGTTTCACTGTGATAAACAAGATCGGGAGGGGGTGATTTAAGCAGTTCTTCATCTGTTAGTTTAACGTGTGGTGCTTTGCCATCATATTTTAGTAAAATATCACGCATGGGAGTGACTCCGGTTTTTTTATCAACACGACTTTGTACACTTCGTACCGGTTTCATTTTCCCATCTCTTGCATCTCCTGTAAGAACAACTTCTACTTTGATGTCTATTGGAGAGTCAGAAGCTTTTCTCCCCTCTCTGTCTATTCGGCCAATTACGTAGAAATCTCTTCCGGATTCTAGTACCTGCTCTTCAAGTTTGGGAGCTGTAATATAAATTTTTAAAGCATAGGCCCGCGAGCATGGAGTGCACAATAATATGAGCGCCACGGCCATCTTTATTAATGTTTTTTTCTTAAGCATAAAATGCACTCCTGTCCTCGTTGCATCAGAATTATCATAATTATAAAAATAGATGTTGTTATTGTTAAGTTATAAATAAAATAAATTAATAATTTAATAATAAAATTATAGAGCATAAAACAGGATGGGGTCCCAAATTTGGGAACCCATCCTGTTTTATAATATAAATAAGTTAGATGAATTTTAGTAGCTGTTACGTTTAAGCATAAGTTTTAAGGGTTTCTTTGCTGTTGTTGCAAGGACTGGAACAGGTTCTTTTGTGTTTTCTGCTTCAGGTTTTTTTGCGGCATCTTCCTCTTTGCGGTAAAGAACTTGCACGGATTTCGATCCGTCACGATAAATTGTAATCCCTTTACAACCTTCTTTCCAAGCAAGGGTATAGGAATCAATAACATCTTGAACTGTGCTGTCATTAGAGAGATTTATTGTTTTGGAAACAGCAAGATCTGTATATTTTTGAAAAACCCCTTGTGTCTTTACGTGTGATATCGGTGCGACTTGATGAGACGTAATAAAGACAGAATTAATAATGTCTTCGGATAAATTGTTTTTCATGGCTTTCTCATAGTAGCGATTGGCCTGTTTCATTACAACCTTTGTCCCATCTATTTGAGTTCTCACTCTTGAATGCTCTAACGCAAAAAGAGGTTCAATCCCGGAAGAGCAATCTGCCAATAAAGCAATAGTTCCTGTCGGAGCAATACATGTCAAAGTGGCGTTGCGACGTCCGAGGTGTTCCAATGACGCAGGGATGCCTTTTTCTTTTCCGAGAGCAACAGAAACAGAATGTGATGTCTCTTGTATTGTAGACATGATTTGATCCGCCAAATCCAATGCTTCGTCACTGTCGTAAGGAATAAGAAGCTGGAAGAGCAAGTCCGCCCACCCCATGACGCCGAGTCCGATTTTTCTTGTTAAAGTTACCGCTTCTCCTATCTCAGGTAGAGGATAGTGGTTTACATCTATAACGCTATCAAGGAAGCGTGTTGCAACTGCTGTGACATCCTTTAACAGTTCAAAATCAAACTTGCCATCTTTAACCATTTTTGAAAGGTTTATTGATCCCAAATTGCATGCCTCATTGGCATAAAGCGGAGACTCTCCACAGGGATTGGTACTTGTAAGCGGCCCTAAATCAGGGGTTGTATTGCCACGGTTTATAGCATCCAAGAAAATAATGCCGGGATCACCGGAGCGCCATGCAGATTCTGCAATATCGTAAAGGAGAGCGGCTTCTTCTCCATCAGGATTTGCTTGAGCTTTCTCCATAAAGTCATCAAATATTCCTACGGAAATATTAAAATTGCTTATCGTGCCATCCTGATCTTTACAGTGGATAAATTCACGAATATCGTCATGGTCTACGTTTAGTATTCCCATATTTGCACCGCGACGCATACCGCCCTGCTGAACTGTTTCTGTGGCTTTATCAAAAAGACTCATAAATGAAATCGGGCCCGAAGCACGTCCGTTTGTGCTGTTTACTTTAGCTCCGCAGCCACGAAGATTGGAAAAATTAAAGCCGGTACCACCACCACTTTTATGTATAAGCATTTGTTTACGGATAGCTTCACAAATACTTTCCATTGAATCTTCTATGCCTATAACAAAACAGGCAGCTAGCTGACCGTGGGGGGCGGGTCGGCCGGCATTCATTATTGTGGGACTGTTGGGCAAAAACAAAAGTTTCGCCATAATTTCATAGTACTCATCAGCCCATTTGTACTGCAAAGGAGTTGTTTTCTCCGCTGAAGATACGTGTTTTGCAATTCTTAGCAACATCTGTTCCGGTGTTTCTTTTACGGCGCCATTGTCATCTTTCCAAAGATAGCGATCCAACAAAATGTCTTGCGCAGACTTATTAAATGATGGTTTTATTAGCATTATAATCATTTCCCCCTTAATTGCGAATATTATTCGCTCACGAGTAATACTATCAGAGAGGACACAAGATTGTAAAGTGGATAACGCTATATATACAGGGTTCTTTTCCACGAAACACTGTATATTGTGTGATTATCTCTGTGGATATCTTTGTGGAAAAAAACAGGGAGATAGGCCTCTACGCTGTTATTTTAAAATTAGAATTTTATTTGATATTTTTATATTTTCTAGAAAGAAATATATCTTTAATAAATTAAATATTTTAAAAAAAGAGGAAATAGTGTAATATGACAACGGATGTATTGCAGCATCCACCGTCATAGACCTTGAAGCTTTTTTTTCTAAGGCACTTGCTATGGAGAAAAAGCCGTTAGGGCGGAATAGGAAACAGTTCCGTCTCCCATTGTGGAAAGAGGTTCGGATTGCCAATGTGGCGTGCTCTAAAGGAGTCTCGCCATGTCAACCCTCCTTCGAATGGCACACTTCAGGCTATGAACAAATTATGAGGAGGCCATGTTTTATGAAAATCAAAAAGTATCGCTCCATAATTACGACTCTTGTTCTTTGTCTTTTTCTTTTTGGAGGGAGCGCACAAGCAGCTCCAGTGCTCAAGATGGCGACAACAACTAGCACAGACAACACAGGGCTTTTGGATTACCTTGCCCCCATTCTTCTTAAAGATACAAATATTGAAATCAAGTGGATTTCAGTGGGTACTGGGAAAGCGCTTAATCACGGCAGAAACGGAGATGTGGACGTGGTTCTGACTCATGATCCGGCGGCAGAGGATAAGTTTATGGCCGAGGGAGCTGCGACTAATCGTCGGCAAGTAATGTACAACGACTTCGTACTTATAGGTCCCGATAGTGACCCAGCCGGAATAAAGGGAAAACCTGTCACAGAAGCGTTGAAAATTATTGCGGATAAAAAACTACCCCTTGTCAGCCGCGCTGATAAATCAGGAACACACTCCGCCGAACTTAAACTTCTTGATAAGGCGGGAATAAAAGATTTTGATAAGGCTTCTTGGTATGTACAAGCTGGACAAGGAATGTTAAAAACAATCAATATCGCTGACGAGAGACAGGGTTATTGCCTCACCGACCGTGGGACTTTTGTAAAGTATGATGCAGCATTAAAAGGGAAAAAAGGACTGGTCATTGTTGTAGAAGGAGATAAAAATCTTTTAAATCAGTACAGTGTAATGGCGGTTAACCCTGCCAAGCATGCCCATGTCAAATATGATTTGGCACTTAAGTATATTGAGTGGATTACATCTCCAAAAGTACAAAAGGATATAGCCGGTTTTAAACTAGAAGGAAAACAGCTGTTCTTTCCCAACGCAAATGGCAAGTAGTGTAGACGCTTAACTCATTGTTTGGCGGGACTTTGGCCAAAGTCCCGCCTTTCTTCTTCTAAAGGGGTGTTCTCATTTGGACTTTATATTAGAGGGTTTGGCTCAGGGCATAAAACTAATCTTTTCAATGGATGAAGAGACCGCCAATATTGTGACAACAACTTTGCGTCTTACAGCTTTGTCTATGTTCGGCATACTTTCTCTGGGCCTTCCACTTGGGTTCCTCATAGGCTATCACGATTTTCCTGGCAAATCATTTCTGCGCTATTTGGTAGATATACTCCTTTCCTTGCCGACAGTGGTAATAGGGTTGCTTGTATATGCTTTTATCTGTCGCAATGGTCCATTTGGTAGATATGAACTTCTTTTTACTATAAGAGGCATGGCTATTGGTCAATTAATATTAGGATTGCCTATAGTAATAGCTTATACTGCGACGGTCGTGGAAGAATTAGATAGTAGACTCAAAATGACTCTTAAAACGGTGGGTGCTTCGGGTTTTCAACTCGCTATAACGAGTTTATGGGAAAGTAGATTTCAAATACTGGTTGCAGCTCTTACGTCATATGGCAGGATAATTGGCGAAGTCGGTTCAGCTATGATGCTTGGAGGCAATATTAAGTGGTATACCAGAACAATAACTACGGCCATCTCACTGGAAACAGGCAAAGGGGATTTCGCATTGGGAATAGCTTTAGGAGTAATTCTTATTGCGATATCAATTGTCTTGAATTTTACTCTCTCTCTCATTCGACGTAGAACGGAGAAATTACAATTTCTAAATTAAACGGAAGTCTCTATAACATAAGCGCTTTGAAACATAGGTACGGTACGGGTGATGTAACTCTAAACATCCCTTCTCTTTCGATAGAGGAAGGTGATGTTATGGGGGTTGTGGGGCCTAATGGAAGTGGGAAGTCCACTTTTCTAAAAATATTGGCATTCCTTGAACCTATTTCTGAAGGAAGTATTTTATATAAGGGGAATAAATCTTCCGGAATCGAAACCGAATTGCGCGAAGAAATCACATATCTTCTGCAGGAACCATATCTCCTAAAACGAACCATTTTTGAAAACATTGCTTATGGACTAAAACTTCGCGGAAAGAATTTTAATGTTAAAGAGCGGGTATGTGATTCCCTTTTAAGAGTAGGGCTTAATCCGGACAATTTTATAAATAGGCCATGGTACAGACTTTCTGGCGGAGAGGCACAAAGGGTCGCTCTGGCAATGCGTTTGGCACTACGCCCCAAGGTATTGCTTCTTGATGAGCCAACGGCCAATGTAGATGAACAAAGTGCACAGTTGGTGAAAGCAGCGGCTCTTTCTGCATGGAAAGAATGGGGTACGACCGTTATAATAGCGACACATGATTTGACTTGGCTACATGAGGTATCTACGGTAATTGTCACCCTATATAAAGGGCGTATTGTCGGCAAAGAGGCGGAGAACATTATTCAGGGAAGCTGGGAAATCAACGGAGATTTCGCAGTTCGAAATTTTTCTGACGGTCAAATTATTCGAGGATTTTGTTGTGAAACAGAAAATATTTTGGCCGGTTCAATAAGTCCTTCAAAAATTAAGATAACAACAGTTGAACAACCTCGCTCAGATAGCCTAAATATTATTAAAGGAACTGTCGTACAGACAACGCTTGATTCCAAAAAAGAAAGCGTATATGTCTTCGTAAAAGTTGGAGAATCGATGATAAAAGTGCTCATGCCTCTTGGACAGATGCAAAAAGATAAAATTTATCCATCAACGCAGGTTTGGATTTCTTTTTCTCCTAACAACTTAAACTGGTTGTATTAATTAAAATTTTAGATATTATATTTTTCTCCGTCTACCGTGTGATTTTTCTCTCCAAAACCTTCCTTATTACAGCTGTGATAAATGTTTTTATTCAAAGCAACTTTTCCCAATAAACTCCCTGAGAATAGAAAAGTTTGGAACATCGTCAGGTAGAATTACTGGAACAAACTGCAGAAGAGAGAGCAGCCTTTGTGCTTCGCCGTATGCCTCAGAATCTTCGCTGATAGATTTTAACAAGGGTTTTACATAACCCTTAAGTACGGGCAGCTCATAGGCCAAAGCAGAATTAAATATAATGTCAGCACTTTCTTGATAGGGGAAAACATAACGAAAAGAGCCTCTGACAACGGATGGCCACTGTTTTAAAGTTGTCTCTGGCGGATGTCCTCTTTTGTTATTGTCACGCACTAACCGTCGTAAAAGTCTCGTGTCCGTTGTGCCAATTCTATTGTGTAAATCCAGATTCGTTCCGGTAAGAGGCCCTGCAAAAATACGATATATTTTTTCAGGCGGAATGCCTTCTGTCAATTTTTCGTTTAGTCCATGTATACCTTCAATAATTAGCAGCTGTCTAGGTTTTAGCTTGAGAGAATACCCCTCTTGACTAAGTCCGTTCATAAAGTCAAACCTTGGAACAGCAATTTCTTCTCCGGAAAGAAGTGCTTTCAAGTGTTTGTTTATTAAATAAATATTGATTGCTTCTAGCGCTTCGAAGTCATAATTACCCTCTGAATCTTTTGGCGTACTTTTTCTGTCTACAAAGTAATTGTCGAGTTCTATAGTTTGTGAGTCAATACAAGAGGCCAAAAGATTAATGCGGAGTCTTCGTGAAATTGTTGTTTTTCCTGAGCTTGAGGGGCCGGCCAGACAGATTAAACGAACATCGGGGTGAGACTCGATTTCGTCCGTTATCGCAGAGATTTTCTTTGTGTGAAGAGCTTCGCTTAGCATTATGAAATCCCTTGTCTGTCCACGAGCAACTAAATTATGTATTAAATCCATAGAATCTACTGAGAGATGATTTAGCCATTTTGAATAATCCTGCAATATTGCAAAAACTTTTTTATCAACTTTGAGTTCAATGACCTCCCTGAAGTTTTCAAAAGTCGGTCCGGAAAGATAGAGCCCCTCTTCATATAAATGAAGGTCAAAAACGGGGGTGTCTGCCGCTGAAATGGCAACGGCTTGTCCGAAGAAGTCATAGATTCCCTCACACTTATATAAGGTAATGGGATCTTTTCCGGTCCAAAATAAAAGCCTTTCTTTGTCGTAATAGCCTTGAGAGGTCATTATTGATCGTTCTTCGTCCACAGAAACCTCTTCTCTTTCAATAGCGATTTTTTCCTTTACCATACGCTGCATCTCATTAAAAATAAGATCTCTATGTTTCATAGTTATTGGTTTTTCAATGGATTTATAGTAGAAAGATTGATTCATCGATTGAGAAAGGTGAAGTTTTAGTCCGGTTTTTCTGATTGCAGCAGATGTAAGCATAAAGGAAAGAGTGCGTAGGTATACATCTATGCCTTCAATGCTATCAGTTGTGATAAATTCAACATAAGAATCTATTGACAAAACCCAAGAAAGTGAGCGTTGAACCTTATTTACCCTGCAAGCAACAACACTTTCTTTGTTTGGAAAATCGATCATTCTAAGAAGCTCTTGCACTGTCGTAAAAGCTTTGACAGTAACATCTCGCATTTCCGGTATTTTTATTTTTAACATCACAAGTCCCCCTTAGTAGATAAGAGAGTATCCAAACATTTACTGTTTCTGCCTGTAATAACACAGCTTTAATAATTGTAGCATAAGGAGTTGCGGCATTGCCGTTATAAATAATAAAAGTAAATATTTTTGTAATTACAATAATCCCCGCTCTTTTTACATAACAACTAGAAAGAACGGGGAAATGTTGTGTTTTATGAAAATATAAATTAAAGAGCGTTTATTTAATTTCTTTATTTGTGAATATTTCGGTTGAACGGTCTAAAATATTATTGAGAAAAGCAATAGTCAAACCATAGTTAGTTATGGGAATATCGAGGTTGTCTGCCTTTATAAGGCGCGACATAAGCTGTTTTCGAGTAAACATACAGCCACCACAATGGATTATAAGAGCGTATTCTTTAAGGTTATCAGGAAAGTCAATCCCGGATACGATATCAACTTGTAAATTTTCTCCAAATTTAGTCTTCAGCCAGCGTGGAATTTTCTCTCTTCCTATGTCTTCTGTAAGAGGAGCATGTGTACAAGCTTCGGCTATAAGAACCTTGTCATATTCTTTTAAGTTGGCAATAAACTTTGCACCATGAATAAATAAGTCCAAATCTCCCTTATTTCTCGCGTAAATAATGGAAAAAGATGTTAAAGGAATATTTTCATGCAACAAGCTATTCACTTCGGAGAAATACTGTGAATCAGTGATAACTAAATCAGGAGGATTTTTTAGCGAATCCAGAAGCATGGGGAGTTTGTCTACGGAAGATGCCAAGACAAATCCTTCGTTATCAAGAATATCGCGCATTACTTGTACTTGTGGAAGTATAAGACGTCCCTTTGGAGCTTGAATATCTTGTGGCATGACTAGGACTACAAGTGCGCCTGGTGAAAAAAGGTCGCCGACAAGCGTTGAGCTCTCAAAAGCTGTAGGAGCATTTTGTACTATTGCAGAAAGGAGTTCTGCTCTATCCCTTTTATCAAGAGAGGAGAGCACAATAAAAGGAATTCCTAACTCTTTTTCAATAGTTTCTTTAATAGAGGTTATTTTTTCTGTAGTTGATTCCTTTATTTGGTTTATAACGCCGAGCACGGGGATATCCATAGTGATTAAATCGTTTAACCAAAGTTTTTCATCTTCAATATTCTCGGCACAATGAGCAGGTATTACAAGAATGGCGAGATCAGTTTGCTCCATCATTTTTTTCGATTTCGAAATTCTAAGCTCTCCAAGACTCCCCTCATCATCAAGCCCGGCAGTGTCAATAATAGTAATGGGGCCAAGAGGAGGAAGCTCCATGCTCTTTATAACTGGGTCTGTTGTAGTTCCCGCAAACTCGGAGACGAGAGCCGTATTTTGTCCTGTTAAAAGATTTATTAAACTTGATTTTCCTGCGTTTCGCCTTCCGTAAAACCCGATATGTAATCTGTTGGCACGGGGGGTCTCATTGAAGCTCAAAAAATCACCGCCTATCAATAAGTTGTATATAACAATAAAGATATTAATGTAGATAAATTAAAGAGTTTTCAGCTTAATTATGTAAAATGTATTCCTTTTATTCTAACAGCATAACTATATCACTGTTATGCTTATTTTCTTGAAAAATTCCGTCAACTTCTTTCTAAGGCAGTTTTCTTTTTTATAAAATAACGCTATTATATCCCCTACTATATCCTTTGTATAAACATTAATTTATGACATTTTATGTAATCTAACACAGCGGGATTTTTAATGGCTATATAATAAAAGATATTTTTATATCGGGGGCTATTCATTGAAGCTAAAAATAAAAAACATAGTGTTGAAAAATTATAAAAGCATACTGATTTTCCTTGTTGCCATTGTATTGCTCATTTCTTGGCTTAAAACCATATCACCAAAGTCCATTAAGGTTGAGCAAGAATCTTATAAATTAGGGACTATTGTTCGACTTACTCTATATGGTGCAGACAGAGAAAAATTAGAGAGAGTAATGGAGAATGCGATGTCAGAGATAAGCAGGTATGAAGGGTTATTCTCTGTCAATATTAGGACTTCAGAAATATCGAAAATAAATTCAGGAGAGCAATCCATTGTCAGCGAAGAGACAGTGCGGATAATAACCGACTCTCTCAAGTATGCTGAGGATACGAATGGAGCTTTTGATCCTACAATCGGAGCTATCGTAAAGCTTTGGGGTATAGGTACGGAGTCAGCTCGATTGCCGGAAAAGATAGAGGTGGATGCTCTTCTCCCCTATGTGGGCTATAAAAAAGTATGTTTAACAAAAGATATGGTAATTATCGGCGAAAATCAGAGTCTCGATTTAGGCGGCATTGCAAAAGGATGGATAGCAGACAGATTGGCAGAAAACATAAAAAAAGAGGGAATCTCTTCAGCACTAATTGACTTGGGTGGAAATATTGCTGTCGTAGGAAAAGCTCCCCAAAATAGAGCCTGGAGGCTGGGGCTGCAGCATCCGAAGAGTCCAAGAGGCCGATATTTCGCAGTTATCGATGCGATAGATACATCTGTTGTAACATCTGGTCCGTATGAGCGTTATTTTGAAGAAAACGGTGTAATTTATCACCATATTTTCGATCCAAGTAGCGGCCACCCGTCGAACTCTGATTTAGAGTCGGTGACAATTATTTCAAAAAATTCAGCAGAGGCTGATGCTCTTTGTACAGCTTTCTTTATAATGGGCGAGAAAAAAAGCATAGAATTTCTTAATTTACATAAAAATATTCAGGCAGTATTGGTTGTCAAAAATTGCGAGAGAGCCATTATTACAGAAAGATTAAAAAAATCTTTTACTATAAAAGATCCAGCTATAAGGGTTGATGTCATCGGAGAAAAAGATGAAACGCGGTGACAAGGTGCTATCTGCCATATTCTTGTTGCTTTTATCACTGACTATTCTTGTGTATACATTAAGATATTGTAGGCCTCAGAATGGTTTGAGTGTGGAAGTTCGTAGTGACGGAGTTTTAATTAAAGAAATAGAGCTAAACAAAAATTTGACTGAAGAAATTCTTATTGAATATAAAAACGGTAAAAATATCATACTTATAGAAGAGGGAAGAGTCGCAGTTATAAGTGCTGATTGTCCCGATAAGGATTGTATAAAACGTGGTTGGCTAAAATATAAAGGAGACTCCTCCATATGTCTTCCGAATCATCTTTCGATAAGGCTAAAAGGGGAAGCAGAAGTGGATGCGGTGACATTCTGATGACGTTGAGAAAAATAATTTTATCATCTCTTTTCGTCTCTCTTGCATTGGTCTTTAATCTTATAGAGGGGCTTTTGCCTTTTCCAATGCCGGGAGTGAAGCTTGGCACAGCCAATGTATTCGCCTTATCCGCACTTGTTATGATGGGGACTAGGGAAGCTTTTATGGTAACAATACTGCGAGTCTTTTTGGCCCTGCTGATAACCGGCAATTTTTTTTCATTTTTTTGTGCTATCACAGGGGGATTGCTAGCTACAGTAACAATGGTTTTACTTTACACAAAATTAGAGAAATATTTTTCTCTTTCATGGATTAGCGTCGCAGGAGCGTGGGCATTTAATTTAGGGCAAACTTTAGTTGCATCTTTTGTAGTTGGAGACTTTAGATTGATGTACTACCTTCTTCCTCTTCTTGTAATAGGAACTATTTCCGGTTGGATTGTGGGAAAGCTTGCGGAGACGCTCTGCATAAGATTGGAACATCTTAAATAAAATCTAAGGCTAGAACTTAAAAAGTTAATAAAAAATAGCCCTGTCAATAATATGGGCTATTTTTTATGTAAATATTTTAATTTAATTAAAGAAGTTTGTTTTATTTAGAATTTGAATCGCTACCGTCATACTTCATTCGTACTTGTACGATGCGATGGTTTTGAACTTCCAGAGCAGTAATTTTCCAAGGGCCATAAGAAAATGTTTCTCCTTGGCTGGGGAAATTTCCAGCGAGTTCCAGCATCATTCCCGCTAGTGTGTCTACTTCTTCGAAGGCCTCATCAAAAGGATAATTTAGCGCTTCAGCCAAATCTTCTAAATTTACTTGTCCCTGAACAAGATATGTATTATTCGCTTCTTTTTGGATTTCAGGAGCTTCTGAGTCGTATTCATCCTGAATATCCCCGACAATTTCTTCAATGAGGTCTTCCATTGAAACCAAGCCAGCCATTCCGCCGTATTCATCAACAACGATAACAATATGTTTTTTTGCTTTTCTCATAATATCTAGGGCTTCGTCAATTTTCATCGTCTCCGGCACGAACATTGGTTTTCTCATAATATCAACTATTTTTATATCTTTTTCACCGTCTGCTAAGGGTAGTAGTAGGTCTTTGGCGTACAGCATTCCAATGACGTTGTCTAAGTCTTCCTTGTATACGGGAATTCTTGAATGTCCGCTTTCAACGAAGATTTTGACCGCATCAGCAGCACTTCCATCTTCTTCAATTGAGTAGACATCTGTGCGGGGGGCCATAACCTCTGACACTCTTGTTTCTTCAAAACCGATAACACCGTGTATCATTTTGCTCTCATCTTCTTCCAAAGCACCGGAAGCACTTCCCTCGGTTACGAGGTAGTCTATCTCTTCACGGGAGATTAACGAACTAAAAGAGACGAGATCCGTGTCGGTAATTTTCCCAATAATTTTGAGAATAATGGAGAGTAAAAATGTTATGGGGGTCATTAAAAAACTAAAAAAATGTAAAAGAGGAAGAGAGGAGATTAACACTCTTTCTTTTTTTGCTATTGCATAATTTTTGGGTAATATTTCACAAAAGATAACAATAAAGAATGTCATAACTGCAACAACAACAACAGGTCCAAATTTGCCGAGAAGTTTTATGCCTAAAGAAGTAGCCACGACACTTGCTGCAATGTTGACTAAATTATTTCCAACTAAAGTAACATTAATGGCTTTTGAAGTATTGTCAGACAGCCAGAGAAGCCCGTTTTTTCTATGTGGATACTCAAATGAAAGCATAAGAAGCTTGCTTTTCCCTGCCGCCGTAATTGAAGTTTCAGCCGCGCTAAAGTAAATTGATAAGAGCAAAAGTACGGCTAGCAGGATAATACTGCCAATTATGTCCGAACTCAACAAAAATCATCCTCCTTGGATGTTGTGAAGTTTATTGAAAATATTATAACACAGCGATAATTTGTTATTTGTCCTTTTTACGTGGGTATTTTTCTCTGTCTTTCAGATCCATTTTTATGTAAAACTCTTCAATTTTTTCAAGAATATATTTTCGTTTTTCCTTTTCATCAAATTCAGAAGGAAAGGTTGATGGGTCAATAATATCTCCAAATGTGACAGTGACTTTGCGTGGGCGAGGGAACTTCATATGAGGAGCGAGTGAGCGAAAAGTGCCTCCGGCCCAGGTCGGTATAATTGGAGCTCCAGTTTTTAGCGACAGCACAGCAACTCCTCCCTCTAGAGGCTGAAGGGTTCCGTCTTCGCTTCTGTGTCCTTCAGGACAAATAAAAACATTTTCACCATTTTCTAGAAATCCGATTACCATTCTAAGAAGTGCCGCGGAGCTTACTTTGTCGTTTGAAGAAACAGGCACAGCTCCCATTGCAAGTAAGAATGTTCCGAATAGAGGAACTCTGAAAAGTTTATCCCAAGCAATAAATCTGAGACGAATAGGGAACGCAGCAAGTCCCACAACGGGAGGATCAAGGTAGCTTGCGTGGTTTGATGCAAATATAATTGGTTTATTCACGGGCACTTTATCTTTATCATATATAGAAAGCCTATGGTAAAGTTTAAAATAAACAAGAACGATGAATCGAACAAAATTGTATAGCATAGAAACGCCTCCTATATTTTGGCTCATTTCTTACTTTATTGTAACAGGATAGCGCAGATATGATAAAATTGGCAAGATGTGGGGTGGTATTTATGCCAGAAAATATGCAGACAAAGGCCGTAGAAGCAAAGAATTCTCGTGGTTTTTTTAGGAAAGTTCTGAGAGATTTCTCTTTGGGATGTGTTGCATTTCTCCCATTAGTTATCATTGCTCTTATAGTTTACTACCTTTTTTCGATAGCTCAGTATTTTGGAAATTTACTTTTTGGTATTACTAATTCGGTTTGGAGAGCGTCTTTAGTTGCTGTTTTAGTTTTATATTTACTTATTTATACCGGCCGCAAATTGAGACGCAAGGAAAAATGGTTTTTAAATTTTATTGAACAATTAATTTCTAAAACGCCTCTGATTGGAGGAGTATATCAGGCCTTTAAAGATATGGTTTCGGCCCTAACCTCAGGAAAAGGAGATCGTTCATATTTGGGTACAGTCAAAGTCCCCTGTGGTCCGGGCTATATTATAGGCTTTGTTACTAAAAAAGAAACTGGGGAAGATGGTATCGTGAATTTAACAATCTTTGTGCCTACATCTCCAAATCCTACCACTGGCTTGGTTTTCTTTTATCCGGAAAGCGAGATAGAATATTTAAACATGTCGCCGGAAAAAGCTTTTACAAGGATTATTTCACTTGGGATGAGATCTTAAAACATAAAAAGACAAGGAATAATAAAGGTCTGTTAGAGAGAAGGCATTGGTTGTTTTCGAAAGCTAACTATGTAAGAATTAGTAATACAAGGGAGGGTTATGTATGAATATGAAACAAATAAAGACACTTTCAAAGTTAACAGAATATGCAAAGGATGTAGGTCCTGTAAAACTGAGTGTCGCCTGTGCTGAAGATGCTGAAGTTATCGCTTCTGTTGAAATAGCAAGGAAACTTGGCATTGCAAACGCGATATTAGTAGGTAATGCAGATAAGATTAAGGAGGCCGCATCCTCTATAAATGTAAATATTTCTGATTACGAAGTTGTTGATGAGCGCGGTGATGTTTATTCTGTTGCTCTAAAAGCGGTTTCGCTTGTGTCTGGAGGACAGGCTCAAGTTTTTATGAAAGGCATGCTAGATACTAAGAGTTTCTTGAGAGCGGTCTTAAACAAAGAAGTTGGTCTTCGCGATGGGAAAAGAGTTCTAACGCACTGCTATTTCCATGAGATAAAAGGATATGATCGCATCATTTTTATAACAGACCCAGCTTTTAATCAGTATCCCGACTTAAATACTAAGGTTGATATAGTAAATAATGCGGTTGAACTTGCTCGCGGCTTTGGAATTGAATGTCCGAAAGTTGCAGCCCTAGCAGCGGTGGAAGTTGTAAACCCAGATATGCCCTCTACTTTGGATGCTGCGGCATTAACTGTAATGAATAAAAGAGGACAGATTAAAGGTTGTTTGGTAGATGGTCCACTGGCACTAGATATCGCCATCTCACCATCAGCTGCAAATCACAAAGGTATTGTTTCAGATGTTGCGGGCTATGCAGATATCTTATTGGTTCCTAATATAGAGGCAGGAAATGTTTTGGGAAAATCTATAATTTATTTTTCTGAAAATAAAACAGCAGCACTTGTTCTCGGAGGCTTGTCTCCAATAGTGCTTACAAGTAGAGCTGATTGCGCTGAGACGAAGCTGTACTCAATATCCGCTGCAGTCGCACTGGCAGCAAATAAACAGAGATAATTGCAATACTTTTTCGCAATATACCACTTGTTGTTCCTTCGCATAAACGCAATTAATGCAGAATAAGATCTTTCAAGAGAAAATAGTTGTGGACGGGACCTTTGGAGATAAAGAGGTTCACATTAGTGGTTGTGTTCCTTATAGTCCAAAAGGCATTCAAATTATTTTGCTTCATGGAGTACATAGCACCGCAAATTTAAGACCAAATAACAAAATCCTTTTTTTTGCAGAACTCCTCGCCCAGAAAGGATACTCTACCTGGATGGTAGAAACCAGTCGCATGGTGCGTGATCGGCATAATTATGATGATGACTCCTCAGCTTGGATAAAAGCCGCGTTTGCCGGAAAAACATTTTGTCAGGAACAGGAAGATGATTTTAGAGCAATTCACTATGTGCTTAAAAAATCTGATGGAAAGCCTGTCTGGATTTGGGGTTTTTCGTTAGGTGGAGCGATTGCTCTTTCGGCAGCTTCCGAGGAAATGTTTCATTCAAGGAATATAGAATTTACTCCGGAAATGATTATTCTGGGGGGAATAGGAATAACTCCAAATCCTAAAATAGTAGAAAGCATGGGAAATTTGCCTATATTATCTACAGTTGAAAAGTCAATTTCAAAAAGCCTTTTGGCAAAAGTGAAGACAAAATCGGTAATTTCCTTTAGAGGAGAACATGACGAAATTTTTTCTAGAGCAAGTTGTGCGGATTTGTTGGATAAAATTGGAATACCTGCCGAACAAAAGATTTATAAGGAAATTGAATGTGTCGATCATTCATTTCGTATGAACGACGAAATTAGAACAAGGGATATAGCCAATGAAATGGTAGAGTTTGTTATTCGCCATAAAAACGAAAAAGAATATAAAAACAAGCATAAACGAATATAAAATGGCATAAAATTTTTACTTGGGAGGGGTTGACCTTCTTATCAAATATTAAATTAAACAATATTAGCCATAGTTTAATGATATATTGCGGCAAAATTACAATTAAAATTTTGAAAAGCAGCTTAATTTTAATTGTGACTTGCCTTTTTATTTTTTTTATTATGTTAAATGCCGGAGTTGCATCCTCAATCGATTATAAAAGCCTTCAAGAAAGCGCTCTTGAAACAGCATTTAGAAAGATATCCTCTGTAAGTGACGAAATATGGGAAGAGGAGCAAGAATCGTTTTTTGGTGGTGCTCCCTGTTTAGCAAAGAATCTTAAATGGCCTCTTCCAACAGGTTGTATTGCTGGCAAATACAATATCTCTGGCAAAGGCAGAAGGCATTCGGGAATAGATATTTTATCGCCTAAAGGAACGTCTATATATGCTGTCTTAGATGGAATAGTAGAAATCTGTTCAAATGGAGGGAAGGGATTTAGAGGGTATGGCAATGTTGTGATAATAAACCACGATAATAAACTTTGGTCACTTTATTCACATTGTTCCACTATAAAGGTTAGAGTTGGAGAAAAAGTAAAACAAGGAGACACTATTGCAACAGTAGGTTCAACAGGACGAGCGACTGCAAATCATGTGCATTTCGAAATAAGAAACAGCAAGGGACATCCGCTTAATCCGCTAAAGTATTTACCCAAGAGCGATTTTTTTACAGCACTGGAAAAAAGTCAGTATCAAAACAAAAAATGATTCGTGTAATAACAAGTAGGAACTACCACGATCATCTCTATTTCCTAGTAAAAAATTCAAATTAATAAAAATCTTGAATAAAATAAACTTTACGTTTTTACTATAGATGAACTAAATGTTTTGTATTTTTACAAAATATGCTAAAATGCTAAAACTCAATTTGAAAATAGTCTCATTTTCGATGCATTATTTCAGTAAATTTAGCATTATAAATTCTCATTAATATTCTAAGCATATAATGTATATAATGCTGTAAAACAAATAGCTGTGTTACAGGGTTTCACACAAAATTGAGACAATTAATGTCTCTTTTTTGTTAATATTTTTTAGTATAATAAAATTATCGGTAGAACAGAGAATTAATAGCTTAAAAATATTTTGAGCGAAGTCAGAGTGGATTTAGGAGGAAATTAAGATATGACACGTAAAATGGTAACCCTTGATGGCAATGAAGCCGTAGCGCACGTAGCACACGCAGTAAACGAAGTTATCTCAATATATCCTATAACACCGTCATCACCTATGGGCGAATGGTCAGATCAGTGGACTGCCGAAAATCGCCCAAATATCTGGGGAACTATTCCTCTTATACAGGAAATGCAAAGTGAAGCAGGAGCATCCGCAGCCTATCATGGCGCTTTGCAAGCCGGAGCCCTCAGCACAACATTTACCGCGTCACAGGGACTTCTTCTCATGATTCCAAATATGTATAAAATAGCTGGAGAGCTGACGAGTACGGTCATGCACGTAACGGCGAGAACTCTGGCCACACATGCTTTGTCTATTTTTGGAGACCATTCTGACGTAATGGCAGTAAGATCGACCGGATGGTCTATGCTCTGCTCTTCTACAGTTCAAGAGACAATGGATATGGCATTGATAGCACAAATGGCAACTCTAGAAAGCCGTGTGCCAATCGTTCATTTCTTCGATGGCTTTAGAACAAGCCATGAAGAGATGAAGGTAGAAGAAATTGATTATGACGATATGAGGGCTCTCATTGACAACGATTTAGTAAGAAGTCATCGTTACAATAGGCTTAGCCCAGATATGCCTTTTATACGTGGAACAGCACAAAATCCGGATGTTTTCTTCCAAGCAAGAGAGGCCTCTTCTTCTTTTTATAAGGCTGTGCCTGACATTACTCAAAAAGCGATGGATGAGTTTGCAAAACGTATGGGCCGCAGCTATCATCTCTTTGATTACTACGGAGCAGAAGATGCGGAGAGAGTTATTGTACTGATGGGATCTGGCGCTTCAGTCGCTAGAGAAACAGCAAATAAACTCAACAAAGATGGCGAAAAAGTTGGTGTGTTGGTGATACGTCTTTTCCGCCCCTTCGATATTTCGAGATTTGTTGATACTCTTCCTCGAACAGTAAAGAAGGTTGCAGTTTTAGACCGTTGTAAAGAAGCAACATCGATTTGTGAACCACTTTGTATGGATGTTAAGAGAGCCCTTGCCTGCAGGGATATAACTGTGGTAGGTGGACGGTATGGTCTTTCTTCGAAAGATTTTACCCCGGCCATGGTTAAAGGTGTTTTTGACGAACTGAAAAAAGAAGCTCCCAAAGACAGCTTTACGATAGGCATAAATGATGATGTAAACTTTTCAAGTTTGGATTATGACCCATCATTTGACACAGAGGATCCTGAAACAGTACGCTGTCTTTTCTATGGGCTTGGTGCTGATGGTACGGTCGGTGCTAATAAAAACTCAATAAAAATTATAGGAAGCGAAACCAATCTATATGCTCAGGGATATTATAGCTACGATTCCAAAAAGTCTGGTGGCATAACAGTTAGCCATCTGCGTTTTGGACCGAATCCCATACTTGCAAGCTATTTGATAAACAAGGCGAACTTTGTTGCTTGTCATGTTTTCTCTTTTCTTGAAAAACTAAACATTTTAGAGGCAGCTGCCCCCGGAGGGACTTTTCTTCTTAATAGCCCCTTCTCAGCGGATGAGGTATGGGATAAGCTTCCTCTCACGACTCAAAAACATATAATCAACAAAAAACTTAAGTTTTATACGATTGATGCAATAAAAATCGCAAGAGAGTCCGGCTTGCGCGAACGTACAAATACGATAATGCAGACATGTTTCTTTGCGATAAGTGGTGTATTAGAAAGAGAAGAAGCAATAAAAGCGATCAAGGATTCCATAGTAAACACTTATGGAGTAAAAGGACAGTTAGTAGTTGATAAAAATATAGCTGCGGTTGATGCAACTCTCGCGAATCTATGTGAAGTAAAGGTTCCGGAAAGTGCGACCAGCACATTTGATATTAAATCTCCTGTGTCTGATGATGCACCTGAGTACGTTAAATCTATACTTGCTCCCATGATGGCACTCAAAGGAGATAGCTTGCCTGTCTCGGCGTTATCAGAGGATGGCACTTTCCCAAGCGGTACTACTCAATATGAGAAGCGTAACATTGCCATAGACGTCCCGTCATGGGATCCTTCGCTTTGTATACAGTGTGGCAAATGTTCAATAGTTTGTCCGCACGCAGCAATAAGGGCAAAAGTCTATGATGGCGAGATTTTAAAAGATGCTCCCGCAACCTTTAAGTCACTGGATGCAAAATGGAAAAATTTTGAAGGAATGAAATACACAATTCAGGTTGCCACAGAAGATTGTACCGGCTGCGGACTATGTGTCGCAAATTGCCCGGTAAAGGCAAAAGAGGGTTCAACGGATCGTCCTCTTACAATGGTAAATCAAATGGAAGTGCGTGGACCTGAAAGTGATAACTGGAGATTTTTCCTAGACATACCTGAAGCAGATAGAAGCAAACTCAATACAGACTTGGTAAAAGATGTACAACTGCTAAGACCGCTCTTTGAATTCTCCGGAGCTTGCTCCGGTTGCGGAGAAACTCCTTATTTAAAATTGCTTTCTGCACTTTTTGGAGATCGAGCAATGATTGCGAACGCAACCGGCTGTAGTTCTATATATTCAGGAAATCTTCCAACAACGCCTTGGACGGTAAATGAAGAGGGGAAAGGCCCTTCATGGAGCAACTCTCTATTTGAAGATGCTGCTGAGTTTGGGCTCGGCTTTAGGCTAACTCTTGATAAACACGCAGAGTATGCGGCAGAAACCCTTCACAATATGAGGGATCAACTTGGCGAAGAGCTGGTGGAAAAGATTCTTAATGCTCCCCAAGATACCGAAGAAGAAATCAAATCGGTTGAACGTTCTGTCGCGGAACTTAAAGCCCGTCTTGAAGAGCTTGATACTGAACAAGCAGAAGAACTTCTCTCTCTGGCAGATAATCTCGTCAAAAAGAGCGTTTGGTGTGTTGGAGGGGACGGCTGGGCATATGACATTGGATTTGGCGGGTTGGATCACGTTATCGCTTCCGGCAAAAACATAAACCTACTCGTTCTAGACACGGAGGCATATTCAAACACAGGCGGCCAGATGTCAAAGGCCACTCCATTAGGGGCTATTGCTAAATTTGCCACAGCAGGTAAACGTCAGATAAAGAAAGACCTTGCTCTTATTGCTATGAGCTATGGAAATGTTTACGTTGGACGAGTTGCTCTTGGAGCAAACGACGCACATACAATAAAGGTTTTTAAAGAGGCAGAGGCTTATAATGGACCTTCAATAATAATAGCTTACAGCCCCTGTATAGCCCATGGATTAAATATGGTTAAGGGATTGGACCAGCAAAAGAAAGCGGTAGAGTCTGGGCACTGGATACTTATGCGCTATAACCCCAATCTTATAAAAGAAGGAAAAAATCCTCTAATTGTGGATAGTAAAGAGCCTTCAATAAAACTAGAGGATTATATTTACAACGAAAATAGGTATAGACGTCTCAAAAACACCGAACCAGAACTCGCGGAAATGTTGTTAAAAGAGCAAGAGGAAGAAATTAAAAAACGTTGGCGTTACTACAGTCACATGGCAAAAATGCCGATGGAGGATTAATGACTCATGAAAAATGAAAATGTTAAGTATGAAATAAAAGATAGCAATGGTCGTGTAATAGCAACAAAAATAATGACACAGGCAGAGGCCGAAGAACGAAAAGAAAAAGAAGTGAAAAAAGGATCTGCACCTATTGCCGCCGTGGAAGCAGTCTTTTCTGTAAAGGAAAAATCACCAGAAGAAAAGATTGTAGAAAAGATGAGGCCTAAGGTTGGAATCATGGAAACAGGATTCCGCGATGCGCACCAATCCTTAATGGCAACAAGATTGCGTACAGATGATATGCTTCCCATTGCCGAAGCTATGGATGAAATAGGTTACCACTCTATAGAGATGTGGGGAGGCGCTACATTTGATACATGTATGCGTTTTTTGAATGAAGACCCATGGGAGAGGCTACGACTTCTTAGAAAGCGCCTTAAAAAAACAAAAACACAGATGCTCTTACGCGGACAAAATGTTGTTGGCTATAGACATTATTCGGATGAGGTAGTACGTGAATTCATAAAATATGCGGTAGGAAACGGCATAGATATAATACGTGTCTTTGATGCTTTGAATGATACTCGCAATATGTCAGTTGCAGCAGAGGCTGTTAAAAAAGAGGGCGGGCAGCTTCAGATGACGATATCCTATACCATCTCACCGGTCCATACATTGGATCTTTTTGCTAAGCAAGCTAAAGAGATGGCAGGAATGGGAGCGGATTCTATCTGTATAAAAGATATGGCCGGGCTTTTGTCTCCTGTTGCAGCTACATCTTTAGTAAAAGCTATAAAAAAAGAAGTAGATCTTCCGCTTCAAATACACAGCCATTACACAAGCGGTATGGCGGCAATGACATATTTGGCTGCTCTTGAGGCAGGAGCGGACATAGTTGATTGTGCTATTTCTCCTTTCGCAATGGGAACAAGCCAACCGGCGACAGAGACGATTGTAGCTGCTCTTCAGGGAGGACCTCTTGACACAGGGCTTTCGCTTGAAAAACTATTGCCTGTTTCTGAATACTATGAAGGCTTAAAGAAAAAATATGAAAATGTTATTATGGGAATTAGTGGGGTTGATGTAAATATATTGCTCTACCAGATTCCAGGGGGCATGTATTCAAATCTCCAGAGTCAGCTAAAAGAGAGCAATGCTTTTGATAAATTTAAAGCTGTTATGGAAGAAGTTCCCAGAGTTCGTAAAGAGATGGGATATCCTCCCCTTGTAACTCCTACAAGTCAGATAGTTGGTACCCAGGCTACGATAAATGTTATTTCCGGCGAACGTTGGAGTGTTGTTCCCAAGGAAGTAAAACAGTATTTTCTTGGATACTACGGGAAAACTCCGGCGCCTGTTGATCCTGATATTCAGAAGAAAGTCCTTGGTGATGAGAAGCCTATTTCCAATAGACCTGGAGAGAACATAGCTCCTGAACTGGAGAATGCACGTAAGGAGATAGGCCATTTTGCAACACAGCCGGAAGATATATTAAGTTATGTTCTGTTCCCGCAGATTGCCAAAGATTTTATTCCTAATAAATATGCACGAGAGAATAAAGTTGATGTGGGACGACAGGACCAGTTTGATCCGGAGGCGTATCCTATAAGTTAAACAAGACCCTTAACAAGAAATATCTTTGCTCTGTATTTTATAAGTTTTGAAATTATGTAAGTTTCACTTGTATATTTTCTTTATATGTGTTAAAAACACACTGTGATAGTATGAGTTAGTTAATATAGTTTTTTCAGCCTATCATCACAAACTATTTTATGCATTTAGTTTTATTGACCTAACCCGTATAAACGGTGAAGTAAGGGCATACGGACAGCCCGGTCAAATGCCGAACTAGCGATTGTGATATCGTGTTGATGAGCGAAAGCTCAAATTTTACAGCGGGAAGAATCCGCGGAAGTTGTGTTCATAAGTTGTAGTACTTGTGAATGGTCGACATGAGCAGTAAAAGTAATTTATTACTGTATAGGCTCAAATAAACTACCTATATTTGCTAAAACATTAAACAAATAACGTAGAGATCATAATCAAGTACAACCACTTGTGACTGCTAGTATGTAGTTACAAGTGGTTGTTTTTTCGTACAATACAGGAGGAAGCTGTTTAGAAAGGAGACCAAAATGTCAGAATTAATTAATGAAAAAATTAAGTTATACGGGTTTAATAACCTTACAAAAACATTAAGTTTTAATATTTATGATGTTTGCTACGCAAAAACAGAAAGGGCCAAAAATGAGTATGTTGCTTATATAAATGAACAATATAACGCAGAGCGCTTAACCAAGATACTTTGCGATGTTACTTCTATGATAGGCGCTCATGTTCTTAATATATCAAAACAAAATTATGAGCCGCAGGGAGCAAGTGTTACCGTTCTTATCGCAGAAATGCCCGTTAATGAAAAAGATTTAGATGAATCATGTAATGGCGGCTATGATGTTCTTTCCAAAAGGGAGACTGTTTGCGGACATCTTGATAAAAGCCACCTTACTGTACACACATACCCTGAGTTCCATCCCAATCAAGACATTTCAACCTTTAGAGTTGATATTGACGTGTCGACATGCGGGAAAATATCTCCTTTGCGCACGCTAGACTATCTAATAGGAAGTTTTGATTCTGACATCATAACAATAGATTATCGTGTTCGCGGATTTACTCGTGAAATGGGGGGCCGCAAATGCTTTATTGATCATAAAATAACTTCAATCCAAGATTTTATAGATCCTAATACTCTGGCAAAATATGATGCACAAGACACTAATGTTTATCAAATAAATGTTTTTCATACAAATATGTTAATAAAAGAACTTTCTCTACAAAATTATTTGTTTAATAATGATGTTCATGAGTTCGGTCCGAAAGAACGTCTTAAAATTACAGAAATGCTTCGTAGAGAAATGATAGAGATTTTTGCCGGTCAAAACATATATGAGTAAACAAGAAGAGACGCCTATATATGACGCTGTAAGGCAATATATAGAGAATAGGATCGTTTCTTTCGATGTGCCGGGACATAAGCAGGGCAAAGGACATAAGGCGCTAATTGATGCTTTTGGCAAACAGTGCGTCTCAATGGATCTCAATTCCAGCAAACCTCTTGATAATCTTACTCATCCTACAGGAGCTATTCGACGAGCGGAAGAATTAGCGGCGGAAGCTTTCAGAGCCGAACATGCGTTTTTTATGTTAAACGGAACGACCGCAGCGGTGCAAAACATGATATTTTATTGCTGTGGAAAAGGCGATAAAATTATATTACCTCGCAATGTTCATAAAAGTGTTATTAATGCGATGGTGATATGTGGTGCCGAACCAGTGTATATAAATCCCGGGGTTAACCCTGAACTTGGTATCAGTTTGGGGATGTCGGTAGAAGATATTAAAAATGCAATTAGAGAAAATCCAAGTGCCAAAGCAGTTTTTGTAAATAATCCGACATATTATGGAGTTTGTAGCAACCTCAAAGAGATAGTAAAAGTAGCACACTCTGCAGGAATGTTGGTTATAGTGGATGAGGCGCATGGCACCCATTTTTATTTTGGAGAAGATATGCCTTTATCTGCCATGGATGCCGGAGCCGATATTTCTGCAATAAGCGTCCATAAAACCGGAGGTTCTTTAACCCAAAGCTCCATGTTGCTTATTGGAGACAAGGTTGATGCTGAAGCTATGAGACAGACTATTAATCTAACTCAGACCACAAGCGGAAGCTATCTTTTGATGATTTCTCTTGATATTGCAAGAAAAAATCTCTTTTTAAATGGAAAAGAAATATTTAAAAAAGTAAGTGCCTTTGCTGAATATGCAAGAGCTGAAATAAATAAAATTGGCGGGTTTAAAGCTTTTAGCAGCGAAATAATTAATGGTGATACAGCTTTTGCATTTGATAAAACGAAATTAAGCATTCACACACGAGCGATGGGGTTGGCTGGAATTGAAGTCTATGATCTTCTTCGCGATGAATTTGGGATACAAATAGAATTTGGTGACATAGGGAATATTTTGGCGATAATATCAGTGGGCGATCGAGAGTTGGAGATAGAGCGACTATTGGGAGCTCTCTCTGAAATTTACCGTCGCTTTAGAAAAAAACCTATGAATATGTTGGAGCATGAATATATTGAGCCAATTTTAGTTACTTCTCCACAGAAAGCGTTTTATGCCGCAAAGCGCACGTTTCCTATAGAGAAGTGTGCAGGGCGTGTCAGTGCAGAACTTATTATGGCGTATCCTCCCGGAATTCCAATTCTAGCTCCCGGAGAACTCATTACAAATGAAATAATAGAGTATGTGCGATATGCTAAAGAAAAAGGTTGTGCAATGATGGGGACTAGAGATATTACTATGAAGAATATTGAAACTTTGGAGGAATAGAGATGGAACTTTGGTATACAGAAAATCACACAGATGATATAAAATTCTCAATCCGGGTCAATAAGCAAATCTATTCGGAGAAAAGCGAATTTCAAAGGATAGATATATTCGATTCTGAAGAATTTGGAAGATTTTTAACTCTTGATGGTTTAATGATGCTGACGGAGAAAGATGAATTCATATACCACGATATGATTGTTCACGTGCCTTTGGCCACGAACCCAAATATAAATAACGTGCTCGTTATAGGCGGTGGCGATGGTGGTACGGTGCGCGAACTTACTCGATATCCCTCAATAAAAAGCATAGACATGGTCGAGATTGACAAGATGGTTGTGGATGCTTGTGTCAAATATATTCCGCAAACTGCCTCAAAATTGTCGGACCCGAGAGTTACTCTTTTTTACGAAGATGGGTTGAAGTTTGTCCGCAATAAAGTTGAGAAATATGATCTTATAATTGTAGATAGTACGGACCCTTTTGGTCCTGGAGAGGGTCTTTTTACGAAAGAATTTTATGGCAACTGTTTTAAGGCCCTCACAGAAGATGGAATTCTTGTGAATCAGCATGAATGTCCATACTATACTGATTTTGCTCGTTCAATGAAGAGCGCTCACAAGAAAATAAGAGATTTCTTCCCGATAGCCCGTGTGTATCAAGCGCATATTCCAACATACCCTTCCGGTCATTGGTTGTTTGGTTTTGCCTCAAAGAAGAAAGATCCTATTAAAGATTTTAATCCAATTGTGTGGCATGATTTTAATTTAAAAACAAAATACTATAACACTGACTTGCACTTAGGCTGCTTTGCTCTCCCAAATTATGTAAAAGAACTGTTGGAGAGTGTCGCAGTTGAATAGAAACTTTTTGCCTTTCATGGCTTGTGAAAATAGTTATGATGAATCAAAGCTTGTTTTATTTGGAGCTCCATTTGATGGCACTTCAAGCTATAGACCTGGTTCTAGATTTGCTCCTACTGCAATACGAGCCGAATCTTTTGGTATAGAAACTTACTCTCCAAATCTTAAAAAAGATCTTGAAGATGTACCTGTTTTCGATGCAGGAGATTTGGAATTCCCAATGGGAAATACAAAAAAAGTGCTATCACAAATTGAAGAAATGTCGCAAAAAATTATATCAGATAATAAAATTCCTTTAATGATGGGTGGAGAGCATCTTGTGACCCTTGGTTCGGTAAGAGCAGTGGTCAAAAAATATCCCAATTTAAACATGGTTCATTTTGATGCTCATGCTGATTTGCGTGATGATTATATTGGAGAAACCCTTTCTCATGCTACGGTTATAAGGCGTTGTTTTGAATTGCTGAATGACGGAAAAATCTTTCAATTTGGAATACGTTCTATGACAAAAGATGAAGATATATGGGCGGAGAAAAACGTTATACAGAGAAAATATGATTTAGCCACCATTGATAACGTTATAGCCTCTCTTGAGGATAAGCCTGTTTATTTAACTATAGACTTAGACGTTTTAGACCCGTCTGTTTTTTCTGGAACTGGGACTCCGGAGCCAGGGGGAGTTTCTTTTGATGATTTAATAAGAGCTGTCCACAAAGTTGGGAAATTAAATATTGTCGGCTGCGATATAAATGAACTTTCTCCTCACTATGACTCTAGTGGAGTTTCAACGGTGACCGCATGTAAGGTTATCCGTGAACTTATACTATCCATACTTTGAAATTTCTAAAAGAAACGGGCCGGATTTTTAATCCGGCCCGTTTCTTTTTATTTTATTTTAGTTTAGTTGGACGGTTGCTCCTGCCTATGCAGTAGTACTCAAAGCCCAGATCTTCCATTGTTTGTGGATCATATATATTACGTCCGTCAAATAGAATTTTATTTTTCATTAGAGGCGCATTTTTTCCCCAATTAATCTCTTTAAATTCAGGCCACTCAGTTACCAGAACCGCACAGTCAGCGTCTTTAAGAATTTCTTCAATTCCTTCTCCATAATTTACATCAGAGGAAAGCCAATTCTTATTTTCAGAAGTCATGGCGACAGGGTCATAGGCGTAAACAGCGGCCCCACAGTTAAGAAGACCTCTTATAAGAGTTATAGAGGGAGCCTCACGCATGTCATCGGTATGAGGCTTAAATGCAAGTCCTAAGACTGCAATTTTCAGCCCTTCCAAGTCATTGCCAAAACGCTCTCTTATCATTATGTGTAAGATTTCTTTCTGTTTACGATTTACTTTGTCTATAGCAGTGGAAAGAGTCATGTCCAATCCCTGGCTCTCTCCGACGTGATAAAGTGCTTTTACATCCTTAGGGAAGCATGAGCCACCATATCCACAGCCCGCATTAAGAAAATATTTGCCGATTCTTTTATCAGATGCTATGCCCTCTTTTACTGCGACAACATCTGCTCCAACTTTGTCACAAAGGCCTGCTATTTCGTTCATAAAACTAATTCGTGCTGCCAACATAGTGTTTGCAGCATATTTTGTTATTTCTGCAGAAAGGGGGTCCATTATAAAGATGCGATCTTCCGTTGCGAAGGGTTTATAGAGCTCTTTCATAATTGCTATAGCTTCATCTGAGGACGCACCTATTACAACGCGATCTGGGCTTAAACAATCCTCTATCGCGACTCCTTCTCTTAGAAATTCCGGGTTTGAGAGAACCTCAAGATTTATGTCAATATTTCGTTCATATACAAGAGCTTTAATTCTTTTACAAAGTAGCGTTCCTGTTCCTACAGGGACAGTTGACTTTACAACAATGAAGCAGGAGTGGTTGATATTAGATACAATTTCGTCAAGGGCTGTCGTTACTTGATTTAAATCTGCGCAACCGTCACTGCCTTGAGGCGTACCAACAGCAATGAAGCAGAGTTTGGCGTCTTTAAGTCCAACTGTAATGTCCGTAGAAAAGGACAATCTGCCGGCAGCGGAGTTGCTTTTAACAAGCTCTTCGAGGCCAGGCTCATAAATAGGGCTTATACCCTTTTTTAATTTTGCTATTTTACTTTCTTCTATGTCTATACAACAGACTTCGTTGCCTTTTTCAGCAAAACAAGTGGCTGTTACAAGTCCGACATATCCGGTTCCAACTACACATATTTTCATATTAATAGCAACTCCTCATTAATTTTTTATTGTTAGCAGGGTTATCCCTATTAAAATAAAACTCATTCCTAAGATTCTTAAAAAAGTTATGTTTTCTTTAAATATTAAAATACCGGTAATAAGTAAGAGCATATAGACCGCGGCAGACATAATAGGATAAGCAAGAGTAAGGTCTGTTCGAGAGAGAGCTGCAGCCATAAAGAAAAACGAGACCCCAAACATCCCGAGCCCCAATATAATCCAAGGGTTCAAAAGTATTTTTAAAAAAGTCTCTAGCCATCCGGAAATAACAAGTCCATCCTTTCCACCATAGGCAAACTTCATTATGGTGCTGCCCAGTGCATTGGTTACGGCAGAAGAAAGGATTAAAAATAAACTTATTTTATCCATTTATTTTACCTCCTGTATGGCAAGAGTTCCTGCTCTACCGGTCATGGTTCCGTTTTTTATTTTACAAGGGTTGAACTTCGCACTTTTGGCATACTCTTTAAGAGTAGAAAATAGAACTCCCTGTTTTTTTGCTATAGTGAGGAAGTTATCAAAGACATTTAATTTTGAAAGCCCTTCCATTTCAGCGTGTACAGTCAAAACGTTATACTCTTTATCCATTCTTTCCAGCCAATATGATGGAATCGTTTCGTCATCGATACCAGGCAAGCCGTAAATTTCATCCATAGTTGGAAGGGTTGTCGGTATCTGTGGGACCTTATATTCTTTTCCTTCAAAAACAGGGAGAAATGGGTATTCACCTCTGGCATCACTGCAGTAATCTAATTCGAGCTCTTCCTCCGCTTTTAGGGAGGCAGCAGAGACTTGCCAACCCGGAGCAGCGTAACAGGTGGGCTTAACTCCCGATAACTTTTCAAACGATTTAGCACTTCTTTCAAAAAGAGCAATAAATTGTTCTTTTGAAATATCGTTCAATTTATCTTGTACCAGGACATGATCCCAAGCATGAATTCCACAGTCATGCCCTTCATTTATCGCTCTAATAAGGATTTCCGGCGCAGATGACACGATTAGTGGAGCAGGAAGCAAGGTTCCATATAGGAGCGTTTTGATTCCATATGTAGAGGGAGCTTTAGTACGAAGCATTTTTGATATAAAACCCTTACGGAAAATACGCCTAATAGCTTTTCCGGAATTATCCGGCCCGAAAGAGAAGAAAATAGAAGCACTAATAGAGTGTTTTTTAAATAAATTAAGCATATTGGGCATACCTTCACGGTAGCCTCGTAATGTGTCGATATCTACCTTAATAGCAAGTTTATTCAATATTACTTTTCTCCTTCGGCATACCAGCTGATAGTTTTACGAAGAAGTTCGCTCATTTCGGTTTTTGGTTTCCAGTCGAGCAGTCTTTCCATTTTTTCTACAGAGGGAACGCGATTTTTTAAATCATCATAAGTTTTTCCATAATATTTGTCGGCTTGCACTATATTAAGTTTTGCGACAGCCGCTTTGTCTTTATAGACAGGGAAGCCTTTCATTTCTTCTATAATCATCTCTGCGAGCTCTTTTATGGAGTAATTATTATTGGGATTTCCTATATTGAATATTTCTCCCTTGGCTTTTCCGTTTTTGTTTTCGATTATATTTATGAGACCTTCAATGCCGTCTCCTATCCATGTGAAACTGCGGCGCTGTTCTCCCCCATCTACAAGAGATATTTCTCCTCTGAAAAGGATATCGTAAATCATTTGCGTAATAGAACGTGCTTTTCTTTCTTCTGCATCGTGAAAGGTATCCAGTCGCGGTCCCACCCAGTTAAAGGGTCTGAAAATAGAAAAGTCAAGGTCTTTCTCCTGTCCATATGCAAAGATCATTCTATCCATCATTTGCTTGCTGCAGCTGTAAATCCAACGCATTTTTGCAATTGGACCTGTAATAAGAGGGCTTTCATCTTCGTTTAAAACTCCGTCTTCGCTCATTCCATATACTTCTGATGTTGAAGGGAAAATAATTCTTGTTTTGTGTTCAGCACAAAGTCTCACAATCTTTAAATTTTGTTCGAAATCAACCTCAAAAGTCCAGAGAGGTTTTTCAAGATAATAGGCGGGTTTTGCAATTCCTGCTAAAGGAACAACCACATCCGCTGTCTTAATTTGTTCTTCAAGCCATTCTGTTTCTTTAAACATATCGCCTTTAAAAAACTTGAAACGAGGATTGTTTTCAAATGGCTTAAGGTTGTCCGAAGCAATATCAAAGCCCTGTACTTCCCAATTAGTTGTAGCAAGAATTCCTTCCATAAGGTGTGTTCCTATAAAACCGTTGACACCTGTTATAAGAATTTTCATTTTTTATGCATTCCTTTCTGGTTCGCCTTCCGGCTGAAAATTGATTATTCTGAGCAATCCACTTCCCGTACCTACAAGCATAGGATTTTTGGAGATTATTTCTCCGGGAGGCCCCGTTCCCTCTTCCGGTTTCGCTTCCCAAATAAACACCCTCTTGCCGTTCCAAGTAGTGAATGCACCTGGGAAGGGATGAGTTAGTGAACGTATAAGATTATATATTTCAATCGCCGTTTTGTCCCAATCAATCTTTCCGTCCTCCGGAGTACGCTTCCCAAACTTAGTGGCTTGAGATTCATCCTGAGGGGTTCTTATTGCAGTCCCCGTTTCAAGAGCATTTATTGAGTCCATCAAAATCTTACGTGCGACATCGGCAACTTTTAAAAAGACATCATGTCCGGTGTCCTCAAAAAGGATTGGAAGAGATTTTTGTGCGATTATATCTCCTCTGTCTGCGAATTCCGTCATAACATGAAGAGTTGCCCCTGTCTCATTTTCACCATTTAAAACGGCCCAATTTATACAAGCTCGGCCTCTATATTTTGGCAGGAGAGAGCCATGAATGTTATATGCTCCAAGGTGAGGAATATCAAGGACATCTTTGGGAATCATAGCTCTGTAGTAGATTGATAAAATAAGCTCTGGTTCAAGCAGTCTTATTTCTTCAATATCAGCAGGTTCTAGTTTTCGAGGGGTTTTAACAGGAATATTATTTTCTTCCGCTATTCTTTTTACGGAACGAAACCAAATCTCTTCATTTGGGTCGTCCTCGTGAGTATATACAGCTACAATATTTGCTTTGTCTTTCACTAATGCATCAAGACACAAACTTCCTACTTCACTATATGCGAACAGTAAAATCTTAGGTCTAGGGCTCATTATGCTCAAATATTTTTCTTATTGTATATCTTGGGCGTCTGCTTACTTCTCTATAAATACGTCCCATATATTCTCCCACGATCCCGAGACTGAATAGAGTAATTCCTATTAGGAAAAATTGAATTGCCATCAAGGTAAAGAGTCCTTCAGCCTCCGGCCCTAATACGAGTCTGCGAAGAAAGAGGTAACAAACAAGTATGAATGAGAAAAAAGATATAGACATACCAACCACTGTCACCATTTGTAGAGGAAAGATAGAGAAGCTTGTCACTAAATCAAAATTAAGTCTAATGAGTTGGAAAATTCCGTATTTAGATGTACCGCTTTCTCTTTCCTTGTGTGCAACCGGAATTTCTACGGGGTTGGCGGCGAATTTTTGTCCAAGAGCTGGGATAAAAGTTGTAGATTCCTGACTTTCATTGATAATGTCTACAATTTTTCTATCATAGCCCCGAAGCATACAGCCATAGTCTCTTATATTAAGCTTGGCTATTTTATTCGTAATTTTATTTACTATTTTGGAAGCAATTTTTCTAAATATTGGGTCCTGTCTGTTAATTCTGTAAGATCCCACCACATCATGTCCCTTGTCCATTTCAGCGATAATTTTAGGAATTTCTTCCGGAGGATTTTGTAAGTCTGCGTCAAGTGTAATTATCTTATTGCCTTGTACTTGTCCAAATCCTGCCATAATTGCCATGTGTTGTCCGAAATTGCCATTAAGATCTACGACTCTTATTTCTGAATGCTTTTTACAAAGAGTACGGAGAATATTTAGGGTATTGTCCTTGCTGCCATCATTTACAAAAATAATCTCAAATGAGCGGTTTAACTCCTTCATTACTCGGTACAAGGAATCAAAAAGTTTCTGTAATGTTTCTTCTTCGTTATATGCCGGGATTACAACTGAAATTTCAGGTGTCATTTTATTTTCCCTCACAAATGTCACGAACTGCTCTGACAACATCCACTGTATCTTCATCTGTCATTGCAGGAAAGAGAGGCAGGGATAAAATCCGGTCGGAGACATATTCGGCTTCCGGCAAATCACCTCTACCCAGACCGGTGACTTCATGGAAACATGTGAATAGGTGTAGCGCCTGGTAATGTAGCGCCGTGCCTATGTTTCTCTCTTTCATTTTTGTCATAAAGTCATCCCTTGTCATTCCGAGGTAGTCTATGTCAATAAGGGGAGTAAATATATGCCAACTATGAGTATGTTCCCAAGGTGCTGGGGTGGGAAGTTTAATCGCTTTTAAATCCGCAAGTTCATTTTTGTAAAAATCAACGATTTCTCTGCGTCTTTTGTTAAATTGTTCAAGCTGTTTGAGCTGGGAAATTCCTATTGCTGCTTGTATATCTGTCGTTGTGTATTTTAATCCAGGAAAGAATATGTCATAATTTGAAGATCCCTTCGCTGAATATCTGTTCCATGCGCCCTTTGACATTCCATTTTGTCTTAAAACCATTACTTTTTCCGCAAACTCTTCATCTTCTGTGCAGATCATTCCACCCTCTCCTGTTGTTATGTTTTTTGTGGGATGGAAGCTAAAGACAGCTGCTCTTCTTGCTCCTTTGTCAGCACCTATTTTTTTATTTTTATATGATGCCCCAAGAGCGTGTGCGGCATCTTCAATGATAGCCAGATTGTATTTTCTCGCTATTGTTTCAATTTTGTCCATGTCACAGGGCATTCCGGCGAAATGTACGGGAATAATGGCTTTAGTCGACGGAGTGATCAGCTTCTCAATGTTTTCAGGAACGATATTTAAAGTATTTCTGTCTATATCGGCAAGAATCGGTTTCGCTCCGACAAAAAGAATTGTATTTATCGTTGCGGCGAACGTCATTGGTGTAGTAATAACTTCATCTCCCGGACCAATATCGAGAGCCATAAGAGCCAAATGAAGGCCAGCTGTTGCCGAATTGACGGATAGAGACCAAGTTGCATTATTATATTTTGAAAAATCTTCTTCAAAGCGAATAGTTTTCGGTCCCATTGCAATCCAACCAGAACGCATGGATTCAGCTACATCTGCTATAGCGTCTTCTCCTATAGAGGGTTTAGCGAAGGGAAGAAAGTCTTTTCTCATTATTATTTAGTCCTCCTGTTAAATATTACGATAAAATCTCCTATTTCAATTCTCTTTGTCTCTCTTGTGTTCCCGTCAGGGAAGAGAAGATTCATTCGTTTTTTTTCTACGACAAGAATAAATGACCTTGTTTTATTTATCCATTCTGGCAGGAACTCCTCTTTTGTGAGGAACCAGCCATCTCCTTCTTTCTGTTTTCCTCCGAATTCCAACTCTCCAAAATAGTCAACTAGCATCACTCTTTGTTTCGTGTAGAAAGGAAGTCCCTGGAGAACTTCTCCATAAGAGACAATAATTTCTTCAGGTTGTATCTCTTTTATTATCACCTCAGACAGTGCTTTGGTGGAGCGAGTTTCTCCAATAATGGCATATACTCCTAAAAGTGAATATATAAATATTAGAGATGAAAGGGTTAAAGCTGTTACTGCCGCTTTAAAGTTTTTGATTTTCGGATGAGATAAAAGCAGTGCAAGAAAAGGGCCGATAAGAAGTCCCAAAGACGTTTTTATCGCGATGGGCAAGGTATTTTCTGACGGCACTCTGTCTCCGAAAAAAGCATAGGCAAGAAATGCCGTTGAGAAAAACAGGGCAATCCCACTAGTCCATAACAGGGCATGGCCGTGCCAACGCTTATTTTCAACCATACGAGATATGTCTGCAGCAATAAGAATTGCAAGAGGAGGTATGCAGGGAACGATATAAGGAATAAGCTTTGAGCTTGATAGAGAATAAAAAAGTAAAATAACACCAAACCAAGCTAGAAGGAAAATATTCGAGTCTTTAGTTTTTTTATTGGCCGGGGAAAAAAGGATGCTTTTTTTAGAAAAAAGAGAAAATAAAAATCCGGTCCAGGGCATTAAGCCGGCCGGAATCATAGGTATAAAAAACCAGAAAGGCTCATATCTGCCATGCATTTTAGTAGCGTAACGTAAAAAATGTTCCTGTATAAAGAAAAAGTGAAAAAAGTCAGGGTTCTCTTTACAAACAAGCCAGAACCAGGGTACGGAAATTAAAAAGAATAGGATAATTCCCGGGATGTATAGAGCTTCAATAAACAGCTTCCACTTGCGTGTGATAAGAATATAACAAAATATTACCCCACCGGGAAGAATGATTGCCACCAATCCCTTTGTCAGCACTCCCAACGCCATTGAAGCGTAAAAAAGAAGATACCACTTTTTGTTTTCTCCTATATGAGCAAAATAAAAACTTACGAGTGCCATAGTTATAAAAAAGGAAAGCGGCATATCCGTAATATTTATTGTGCCTATGGCAAAATAGAGTAAAGAGAAAGCTGTAATTATGGCAGATAAAAGTCCGGAGGCCCCACCAAATATAAAAGATCCCAATGCCCCCGTAGCAATAATTCCAAGGATTGCGCAGCTGGCTGTAAATAATCGAGCAGCAAATTCATTTTGTCCGAAGAGCATGAAACTAATAGCGTTCATCCAGTAGTGAAGCACTGGTTTCTCAAAATATTTAATATAATTTAATTTGGGTGTTATAAAATCTCCGGATTCTATCATTTCTCTAGGTATTTCTGAATACCGGCCCTCGTCGGGTTCAATAAGAGCGTGAGATCCAAGAGGAATTAAGTATATTGCCAATATGGCAAAAATTATTGCAATGTAAATGAAGGATTTGTGCTTATTGTGAAACCCTATCATTATAGTATCTCCTTCCGAATAAAAACTCGTCGTATTACCATATTACCTTTATTAAAATATAAATGGTATACAGATAGACCATTACTTGAATATTCATAATTATATAATGAAAGAAGAATTTAATAAAATAATGGAGCGGAATAACAATAATATGTGATTCCGCTCCATTATCCTATGAAATATTTAATGATGTTTTTTATCTTGGTTTAATGCCCCGTTCTTCATCGGTTCCTGGTATTATGTTATCGCAAATAGCGGCCAGTATTCCCGCAACAGCCATAGGAGTATTCATAATTGCCCAGATAGTGCCGCCAAGAGTATCACCAAGTCCACTTTTAAAAAGAAGTTCTTGTTCTGCAACCCAACCGGGAAGTCCAAGTGCCATCAGGAAGGAAAAACCAACGATTAGAATGTTTCTCTGGCTTCCCATGTCTGCTCTCATGAGGTTTTGTATCCCAAGTGCGCCTATGGTGCCGAAAAGGGTGATATATGCTCCACCGATAATCGGAGATGGCATTGTGGCAATGAGAGCTCCAAGTTTTCCAATTAAAGATAAAATAATGAGGATAACAGCACCAGCCCTTACAACATGTCGGCTTGCAACCCCTGTTATTCCAATAAGCCCGATGTTTTCAGTGTATGAAGTGGTGCCCACAGCGCCAAACACGCCGCAAAGAGCACATGTAGCACCCTCTGCACCAAGCCCTCTGTTTATTTGATCTGGAGTGGGATCTTCTATGCCGGCGGCAAAAGCACAGTTATGATAGTCCCCTATAGATTCAATCATGCAGCAGAAAAATCCGGCAGAGATGGCACCAATTGCCAATCCAGAGAATTTAGGCACGCCCCAAGGCATAAATATGTTGAGTCGAAGCCAAGGTGCTTCAATGACCCCTTTGAGATTTATGAAAGCAGCATGATCTGGTGAAAAAACACCGGCCAAAGAAAGAAGCAAGCATAGAATATATGCGATTGTTATGGAACCGAGTACAGCGAAGATATTGAAATACTTATTTTTGCTGACAATGCTAAAGAAAAAAACAAGAAGCACAACTAGCAAAGAAATTGGCCAGTAGTTGGCGGCATTGGACTGAATCGCTACAGGAGCAAGAGTAAAGCCTATAGCCATGATAGTAGGTCCAATGACTATGGGGGTAATAAATTTTGTTATACGTCCCACTATTTTACTATAGCCCAGAAGAGCTAGCACGAGCCCTCCAACTATTAGAGCGCCTCCGATATATTGCATTACCACGTCTGGCCCCATCGCTTTATATGCTCCTATTATTGTCATAATAGGAGGAATAAAACTGAAGCTAGAGCCTTGGACTATAGGCAATCCTGAGCCAAGCTTAGGATGTGTCTGTATTAGAGTTGCTATTCCCATAGCGAAATAAACACAACCGATAAAAGCTCCAATTTGCTGTGTCGTCATACCCATAGCAGGGCCAAAAATAAGAGGGACAAGAGTTGTCGCTCCAAATAGAGTAAGTACATGTTGAGCACCTGCAAGGATAAGGATAGGAGTTGTCGGACGATCGTTGATACCGTAAACAAGTTTTTTTCTAGCCATAATACACCTCCGAAAAATTTTAAAAGATTTGCAACCGATTGCAGAAAATAAGCCCTGAATATATTATATATATTCAGGGCTTATAAATCCATAGTTACTCTATTTTATTGTGTTGATATTACTTATTTGAAGTACCTTGATTGGCTACAGCTTGTTGCGCGGCAGCAATTGCTTCTTCATCCCCAAGAAAATAGTGTTTGATAGGTTTTAGGTTTTCATCTAACTCATATACGAGAGGAATCCCTGTAGGGATGTTTAACTCCAAGATGTCTTTATCAGAGATGTTGTCAAGATATTTAATAAGAGCGCGAAGGCTATTTCCGTGAGCCGCTATTATTATTTTTTTCCCTAATTTTATTTCTGGGGCAATCTCGCTGCTCCAGTATGGAATTACTCTTTTTACCGTGTCAGCGAGACATTCTCCCAGTGGAAGCTCTTCGTCTTTTAGGTCTTTGTATCGAGGTTCGGTTCCAGGGAAACGCTCATCTGATTTGCTTAGAAGTGGAGGAGGAACGTCATAACTTCTTCTCCAAATTTTAACTTGCTCATCGCCGTACTGTTCTGCGGTTTCGCTTTTATCGAGTCCCTGTAATTTACCGTAGTGTCGTTCATTTAGCATAGGTGTTTTCTCAATAGGAATCCACATTAAATCCATTTCCTCAAGCAATCCCCACAGAGTTTTTATAGCTCTTTTTAGTACAGAAGTATAGGCTTTATCAAAATAATAACCTTTATTTTTCAGGAGTTCTCCTGCAGCTCTTGCTTCTTGAACACCTCTCTCCGACAAAGGAACATCTGTCCAACCTGTAAATCGGTTTTCCTTGTTCCATTTACTTTCGCCATGTCGAATAAGAACTAATTTAAACATTAAAATTCCTCCTAAATAATAATTATAAGGTTAAGAATTGTCTTCTTGAATCTTTACATAGTCTTCGTTTTTTAGATTGCTTCCTCCGAAGATGATAACTTTTTCTCCCTTGTTAAGTCCCTTTATTATCTCAACCTCTCCATTTTGTTTAATTCCTATTTCTACAGGGCGAAGGAGGGCTTTATTTTCTACAACAGTTAAAACATAAAAACCACTTTCTCTTTCGCGAAGGGCTACATCAGGTATGACGATGCAGTCTTTCTTTTCTTTTTCTATTATCGAGGCCTGTCCGAACATGCCGGGGCGGAGAATCATTCCTGTATCTCTATTATTTAAAGCTATTTCTACATTGCTTGTACGGGTATCCGGAGCCACATAGTTATCAATTCTGGTTACCGTGCCGTTAAACTCTTTTTCGGGAAGGGCATCAAATCTTAGAGTAACGGGCATATTTTCTTTAACGACAAAGATTTTTGATTCTGGAATCTTAAGAGTTGCTTTTAATTGTGTAAGATCTGCTATATCAAAAATAGGTGTATTTGGAGAAATCATTGCTCCGGGAGCGAGAGAATAATCATCGAGAACTGTTCCGTCAAGAGGAGATTTGATTATATAATCTCCCCTTGCTGAACGAACTCTATTTAGTTCAGAAGCGAGCTGACGCTGTTTTGCAATAGCGGCATTGTAGTTTGCTTTTGTGCTTGAGTACGTTGTTTCAATAGAGTCATACTGCTGTTGTGTGCTAAATCCCTCAGCAATTAACCTTTTATAACGTTCGAGATTAGTTTTGGCATTCATCATTTCAGCTTTTGCACGCTCTGTTTCAGCAATAGAAGAAGCAACACTTGCCACTGCTGCTTCAATCTGGGAGTCTTGCTGAGTATGCTCTAAAGTTGCAATCACCTGTTCTTTTCTGACGGGGTCACCCTTTTTTACATGCAACTTTTCGAGTCTTCCAGTAACACGAGGGATTAATTTAACTCTGTTTATAGCCTCTAAGGACATATTTTGGACAATACTTAATTGTATTGTCCTATCGGTAGAAACAGTTTCTACTTTTACATAAGCAGGTTGTTCTTTTTTATTATTGGTTTTAAACAGAGAAAGAATCTTCTCCCGCCTGCTATACAGCCCTACAAACACCAGGAAAAAGATAGATAGAAGGATAATTATCCTAAAACTTCTCCCCGTTTTATTCTTTTCTTTTGTAGATGTTTCGTTTACTAATCTTGTCGTTTTATTCATTTGAAGTTTTTCTCTCCACTCCATCTAACAATCGTCCCCTCTGTTACTTTTAGAGCCACAATTGTCATAAGATGATTATATTGTGCATTAGCATAATTAAGTTTTGCAGAAGTTAAAGCTGTTTGTGCGGTTAATAGGTCAATTTGAGGAGTTACACCCTCTTCATATCCAACTTGCGCCAGTCTAAGAGATTCTTCGGCCAGTTCAAGCGCTTTCTCTGAAGCTTTGAGGCTGGAAGAAGCTGTAGTAATAGATGTCCAAGCTGTTTCTATCTCGGATTTAATATCTAATTCTTTTTGTTCCAAAGCTATTTTGTCTTGTTCAAGAGTTGCTTTAGCTGTAATTAAATTGCTTCTTGTAACAGATCGATCAAAAATGGGAATAGAAATGTTCAGCTGCGTTGTCCAGGTGTTGTCTGTTATGTTTCTTCTAGAGTTGGGGTGATTCCAGCCCCCTGAACCTGTCAGAGTCAGCTTTGGCATAAGTCCACTTTTCTCTATTAGCAGTTGATTGCCCTGAAGTTTTAGCTGTTCTTGAAGCTGCTTTAGATCGGACCTAAATTCTGTGGCATGTGACAAGGACTCGTCTCTATTACCCAAAACATTCTCTACTTCAAGAACTCCGATAATGGTTCTGCGCTCATTGGGTTCAATTCCCATAAAATTCATCAAAGAGATTTCGGCCGATTCATAGTTCCCCTTAGCTTTAATTAAATTCGCAGTATCGGTCGCGAGCTGCTGACCTGCTCTTATAACTTCCAATTTGGTTGAGAGTCCCAGCTTATTCATGTTTTGTGTCCTATTATAGTGTGCTTGTGATGTTTTTGTGGCCGATTCTTCCGCTTTTATATACTCTTTTTGTAAGAGAACATTATAAAAACGACCGAATAGTTCGCCCAAAGCACGGTTTTCCCCTGTGGCTATCATCATTTCTGCTATAGCTTTTTTCTGTGAGGATTGCCTGCGCATTGCGCTGTTTTTACCCCCTGAATAAAGCGTTTGTTCCATAATTCCTAGCGCTGATTTACTTTGGTTTAGTTCAGATCCATCCGAAACAAAAATACTTTCTTTTTGTTTGTTTATATTGCCAGAGGCAGTTAGTGACGGCAAAGAAGCGCCATCTGCCTTTAATTTAAAGGCAGTGGCCTTATTAATCTCCTGTTTTAAAGAACGTAGAGTAGCATTATTTTTTAAAGTAAGATCTATAGCTTCATAAATGTCCATCGGCGCATTAGTAGCGAATGCGGTTCGTGTAGCCAGTATAAGAACAAATATTAGAACTGCTTTTAGTCCTGTTCTCATGATTTCTCCTCCGAGCGCTTTATGTTCTTTTAATCTCTTTTTGCTGTTCTTTAAGCCTTAAGTATGCTCTATATTTGTTTATTCCGGCTTTTGTACTGCTTGCGAAATCGTCAAATATTAGATAAATGACAGGAATTACTAAAAGAGTAAGCAGTGTAGACGTAAACAATCCTCCTATGACTGCTATGGACATTGGCTGTCGCGTTTCTCCTCCGGGACTGAGTGCAAGAGCAACAGGCAGAGAACCTACCATGGTTGATATCGTAGTCATAAGAATAGCTCTAAGACGCAGTGGGCCTGCTTTCAACACAGCCTGTACTTTGTCCTCCCCCTGTTCTCTAAGTTGGTTTATGAAGTCGACAAGTATAATTGCGTTGTTTACAACAACTCCGACAAGAAGAATTATCCCCATTAAACTCATAACATTTAGCCTCAAACCGGTTAATGCGAGAAGGCCAAAAGAGCCTGCTGTCATTAGTGGCAGAGAAAACATTACGGTAAGAGGGTGTAAAAAGGATTCAAATTGGATGGCCATAACCATATAAACAAGCAGTATTGCAAATGACAGCGCAATCATCATATATCCAAAACTTTCTTTCATTTTTTCAGAATCGCCAGCAGGAGTCATACTGTATGTGCCGTCGTTTGGAGCGTATTTTTTAAAAGTCTCCTCCATTATCCTTATCCCTTCACCTGGAGGAATATTTTCAACATTAGCTTCAATTTTTAGTGAACGTTGCCTGTTGTATCTCTTTATAACATTGGGCGCCATTCCTATGGTTGGAGTGAAAAATCCTTCCGCTCGGATTATGCTTCCATCTTTTGTAGTTACGAGAGTGTTTAAAACTTTTGATGGGTTGTTGCGAGAAGACTCATCCGCTCTGATTCTTATATCGTAGCGATTCCCTCCCTCGCTAAAAGACCCATAGTTTTTACCTCCGAACCAAGCCAAAAGCTCATCGGATAGTTCGCGGATATTTATGTTCAGGTCATCTACAAGAGCTCTGTTAAGTTCAAGATTTATTCTTGGTTTATTCATTTGGAGGTCCGTTGTGATATCAACAAGACCACGTGCGTTTTCTTCAAGATCCTTTTTTATCAGTTCTCCTATATCTGCAAGGGCTTCACTGGTTGGTCCTTGTATTACCAAGGTTATGTCAGAAGCGCCCCATGAACCCATCTTTACATCGGCATCTTTGAAAGCGCTGAGTTCATTTCGGAACTGCCTCATAAGCAAGGAAGACTTAGGACGGTGAGCTCGATTTATAAGTTGAATGTTAATTGTTGAGCGATATATCTCCTGTCCGGCTCCGCTTCCTACAATCCCATAGGTGAAAAGGACATTTTTGTTTTTTTGCAATAGGTCAATCATTTCTTTGGTTGTGGCGGAAGTAACTTCTAAAGATGTGTCTGCAGGGAGTTCAACTATGGCACGAATTCGCCCTTGGTCCTCACTTGGGAAAAATTCTGTTCCCAATAGCGAAGCGAAAGCGATGCCTACCACGAAAAGGATCAATCCGGAAATAAGAACCGTTTTTTTGTGCGATATGGCGTATTTTAAAGATTTTGAATATTCTGCTTCAAGCCACAATAGAGGAAGTTCTAATTTTTTTTGTAATAGGGTTGTTTTTTTTCTTCCTAGTAATCTCGAACACAAAAAAGGAGTTAGAGTAAGAGAGACGATAAGGGAGATACTTATTGTGGTTGCAACTGTTATCCCAAATGAGTTAAAAAATCTACCCATCATGCCTCCCATAAATGCAACAGGGATAAAAACAGCAAGTGTTGTTGCAGCACCGGCTATTACAGAGAAAGCAACTTCATTCGTTCCATCCTCTGAAGCACGGAAAGCAGTTTTGTCCATATCACGATGTCGTGTAATATTTTCCATACACACGGTAGTTGCGTCCACAACCATCCCTACTGCCAGAGAAAGTCCCATCATAGACATGTTGTTTATTGTAACTCCCATGAAGTATAGTACTGACAAGCTGCCTAACAAACACACCGGGATTGTTATGACAGCTATTATAGTAGCTCTAATGGTTCTTAAGAAAACAAACATTATAATGGAGGTCAATATAATTGAGAATATAATATCCCAAAATACTCCATTCATTGAATCCATAATAAAAGTGGCATTATCTTGTGCGACAACGAGGCTGATTCCAGGAGGCGCTATTTTATTTAGTTCTTCTATACGTGCATTTACCAAACGAGATAGAAGAACTTCGTTGGCTCCTTTTTGCTTTCTTATCTGAACTATGATTGATGGGTTCCCCTCAAATTGAGCAATACTTCTACTATCTTCAAAGGCGTCTTCTACTCTCGCCACATCACGAAGGCGTATTACAGCACCATTTCTTACAGCAACGGGTAGATATTCAAGCTCTGGGACAGAAAGATACTCTCCTTGTAATCTAATGCCATATTCCTTTGTTCCTGTTTCGACACGTCCGGCAGGCAGTTCGACATGCTTGTTTTGAATCGCTTCTCCTACATGTTTTGCGGTTAGATTATATGACTCGAGGCTATCTGTATTTAACCAGACTCTAATTTGTCTTGTTTTAAATCCAGCAAGCTGTATGCTTCCTACCCCCTTGACTGTTTGTAAGCGTTCTTGAACAATTTTATCAACGAAATGAGAGAGTACTTTTGATGATGTTTGTCCGTCATTTTTGACGGCTATATTCATAATAGGTCTATCCGAAGGGTCGTACTTGTCTACTCGAGGGTCTTCACACTCATCGGGAAGTTGGTTTGTTGCCAGACTCACTTTTCCACGAACATCAGCGGCCGCGTTATCGATATCTCTGTCGAGGTCGAACTCTACAACTATAACGGAACGTCCTTCGTAGCTGCTTGAGCTTATATTTTTTATCCCTTCTATTGTATTTATACGAGATTCGAGGACATCGGTAACATCGTTGTCCATAATGGCTGGACTTGCCCCTTCTAGAGTTGTTCGAACCACAACAATGGGATATTCAATGTTTGGCATGCGTTCAACACCCATACCAAAGTAAGAGTAAGTTCCAAATATAATAAGAGCCATAGTGCAAATTAGGACTGTAACAGGCCTGCGTAAAGAGATGCTTGTAATTTTCATTAACTACGATCTTCCTCTGCTTAGTTATATGGCGTCACATAATTTAGGATATTATAACTGCTAATTATATATTTTTAGAATTTATTTATATTATTAAATTATGTAGAGTCAATAAAAGTTTGTTGTAATAGGATTGCATTGATGTGAATAACGATTTACTCTGTTATTAATAAAAAATATAGCATACAGTACATATATTAATGTAATCATAAGCTAGATATATTACTAATTTTACAGGATAAAAAAGCCCTCTGTACATTTGCACAGAGGGCTTATCTTTTTGGCTCCTCGACGAGGACTCGAACCTCGAACCTAGTGGTTAACAGCCACCCGCGCTGCCGATTGCGCCATCGAGGAATAACTGTTGGAATATCAACGGTGAACATTATAGCATTGATTTATATTTTGACAATACAAATTTTTATTTTAAATAAAGATTTTTGTGAATATAAGCGATAGTGTCACCTTTTCTCTTTTTATCATTTTACAATGAAAGAGAAAAAAACACAAAATAGAGTTTAATGGACTTGATTTATACTGATTATAATAATTACTGCGAATTTCTTATTTTTCTTCATTTGAAGATAGTTTTTCGGATTTATAAGAATGGAATCATATATAAATTTTGGGACTGAACTCAATGTTTACTAAAATAATTGTTCGTAAATAACTTTATTGCTTGACATAAATGGTGTGATAGGTAAAATGTCCTGAGATATACAGAATAAATGCAATGATGGGGAAGAAGTACGATCTCTAAAAGTTTTTCAGAGAGTTGTCGGCTGGTGCGAGACAATAAACTTGGTTATCTGAATACATCCCTTGAGCAGCACAGTGAAAGGTCTTGGCTGATTAAATTGTGCCGGGTTTGCCCGTAATAGCAAATGAGTCTAAGTCTATTAAGACAATGTACTCAGTAAGGACGTTGTCGTGAGGCACCGTCAAATTGAGGTGGTACCGCGGGTTGCTATACCCCGTCCTCTGTCACAGGGGGCGGGGTATTTTTGTATTTGACTCCTGAATACGAATTATTTGTGAGAGCAAGGGGGAATTGAGTATGTTAATTACTGAACTACTTGAAAAGAATGCACATGAATATTGTAATGATACAGCTCTAGTTGAAATAAATCCTGAAATAAAAGAGATTCGCCGTGTTACGTGGAAAGAGTACGAGCTTATTGAACCCTCCCCCACTCAGAGCTATCGTCGAGAAATAACTTGGGGTGCATTTGATGAAAAAGCTAACCGTTGTGCGAATTTGCTATTAAGCAGAGGAATAAAAAGGGGAGACAAGGTTGCCATTTTGATGATGAATAGCCTTGATTGGTTGCCGGTTTATTTTGGGATATTGAAAACAGGTGCCATAGCAGTGCCTCTTAATTTTAGATATACAGCTGAAGAAATATGTTATTGCGTTGAGCTTGCAGACGTTTCTGCAATATTTTTCGGCCCGGAGTTTATCGGACGTATGGAAGATTTAAGCGGGAATGTGCCTCATGTAAAACTGGTCTTTTATATAGGAGACAGCTGTCCAAGATTTGCCGAAAATTATCTTCATTTAGCGGCTAATCTTTCAAGCCATAGCCCGAGAGTTCCCCTCTGTGAAGATGATGAGGCGGCGATATATTTTTCTTCTGGGACTACAGGATTTCCGAAGGCGATTCTACATAGACACAAGAGCCTTATACATTCTGCCAAAGTTGAGCAGGCTCACCATGGACAGACAAAAAAAGACGTATTTCTCTGCATTCCTCCTCTTTATCATACCGGAGCGAAAATGCACTGGTTTGGTAGTCTTATTTCCGGAGGCAGTGCTGTTTTGCTTAAAGGGGTAAGCCCCATAAGCATTTTAGAAACGATCTCGCAGGAGAAATGCACGATAGTATGGCTTCTTGTTCCCTGGGCTCAAGACATACTTGATGCAATTGATGATGGAGAAGTTGATCTAAAAGAACTTACCCTGTCGCAGTGGCGTTTAATGCATATTGGTGCCCAACCGGTCCCATCAAGTTTGATAGCTCGTTGGAAAAAGATTTTTCCACATCATGAATATGATACTAACTACGGGTTGAGTGAGTCTATAGGACCGGGGTGTGTTCATCTTGGAGTTGACAACATCCACAAGGTTGGAGCCATCGGAGTTCCTGGCTTTGGCTGGAAGGTTAAGATCGTAGACGAAAAAGGAGAATCAGTAGAACAGGGCTCTGTGGGAGAACTGATCGTAAAAGGGCCGGGGCTGATGGAGTGTTATTACAAAGATGAAGAAGCCACAAAGAAAGCCTTAAAATCCGGATGGCTGTTTACAGGGGATATGGCAATGCAGGATGAAGATGGATTTATTTTTTTGGTTGACCGGAAGAAAGATGTAATAATAAGCGGCGGTGAAAATATTTACCCAGTACAGATAGAGGACTTCTTAAGAGGAAATGAGGCAATCAAGGACGTCGCGGTAATAGGGCTGCCTGATAAGAGACTGGGAGAAATTTCTGCGGCAATTATTGAGCTTAAACCAAATATGAAGTGCACGGAAGATGATATTAATGAATATTGCTTGAATTTGCCGAGATATAAGAGACCTCGTAAAATAATATTCGCTGATGTCCCCAGAAATCCGACAGGGAAAATTGAAAAGCCAAAGCTCAGAAAGATGTATTGTGCCGAGAACTTAGTTGCTCAGCAAACAGAGTCTTAAGATATCTAGCTTATATTTAGTTTAGACAATATAAATGAGAGAGCTCCAAGGGATGGTAGCCCTTGGAGCTCTCCTATTGATTAGGGATGTCATCTTAATGCTGCAATACATTCCATTTCTACCAAAACATCTTTTGGAAGGCGAGCTACTTCAATACAGGAGCGAGCAGGAGGATTTTGGTTAAAATACTTTGCGTATACATCGTTTACTCTGCTGAAATCGTTCATATCTTTAATAAAAACTGTAGTCTTGACCACATCAGAGAAATCCAACCCTTGTGACTCAAGTATGTTTTTTGTGTTCTTCATAACTTGTTCAACTTGGCAAGCTATACATCCGGGAACGACTTCCATTGTGTTTGGATCAAGGGGAATCTGTCCTGAAAGAAAAAGGAATCCTCCTATTTTTGTGGCTTGTGAATATGGACCTATAGCTGCTGGAGCCTTATCTGTGTTTACAATCTCTTTCATTTAAATTCTCCTTTCCATGCTGTGCATTAATTTTAAAAATATTGTCAGTTGTTAATTTATTTTACAATACTTTAGATAATTGTGCGTTGACGAAGATTATTGTTTATATGCTATTATCTCAATATACTTTATATGTTTAAAATTTTGTGTATTTAAGTGAGGGTTATAATTTTTGAATTGGAAAGTAAAGCTGTCTCTTAAGATAGCACATTTAATAAAACCGGGTTGGCGAGCGAACTTTATTGCTGCGCTCTTGATTTTCTTGATTAAACTGATAGGCCCTCGAAAAAAAGTGGCAAGGGAGAATATTAGGCTTGTTTTTCCGAATATATCAAAAGAAGAAGAGGAGAAAATTCTTTCTGAATCATATGAAAGTATGGTCTGGACTGGAATAGAGTTGTTGGCTTTGCATCGGGACCCTTCAAAGTTTGAAGATTGGATAGAATATGTTGGTGGTCTTGAGTATTTAAATGAAGCATTTGCCAAAGGAAAAGGTGCAATATGTGTTGCCACTCACATGGCGAACTGGGAATTTGCGAATATTTGGATGGGGAAACAGGGCGAGGCAGCCTCAATAGTTAGAGAATCTGACAGTTCTTTTCAAAAGGAACTCATAGCAGAACTCAGAAGCATCGGCAACGTGAAGTTGATAGATAAAAAAGAACCCATGACAAGAGCGCTTTCATATCTTAAAAAAAACGGAATATTGGGAATTGTGGCCGATCAACACGCAGGAGAAGAAGGGATAAAGGTTCCTTTTTTTGGTTACGAAACAGGGAGTGTTGTAGGCCCGGCAGTTTTCGCTTATTTGACAGGTGCGACTCTTTTGCCTTTTACTTTTTACCGAGTAGAGCCGTTCAAAATTAGAATATTTTTTGATTCTCCAATAATTTGGGAAAAAGGTACAAATCGAGATAGCACCATAAAGGAAATAACGACTCTAGTCAATAAAGCTATAGAGAAACAGATACTTTTAGCTCCGGGGCAGTGGCTCTGGCAGCACAGGCGTTTTAGAGAGATAACTGGAGATTGACCTTTACCTTTCACATAAAATTTAACTATAAGTATTTATATTGATTTTCATAGCACTTACTTAACCAGCAAACTTTAAGGAGTTTTAGACATGATGTTTCTTTATGCTTTCTTTGCATTTTTATTAGGTGCTTCATTGGGCTCATTCATCAATGTTGTGGCCTTACGTACAGTTGCAGAAAGAAAATGGTGGGGGACTGAACGTTCTACATGTGATAAATGTGGAAGAATTTTGTCTTTTTATGACTTGCTTCCGGTACTGTCTTATCTAATATTAAGAGGGAAGTGTAGGAGTTGCAATGCTCCAATTAGCTTGCGACATATTATATCGGAGCTTCTTATGGGATTTATCGCGGCGTTGCTCGTCTGTTATTTGGGCTTTTCACAATCACTAATTTTTTCCCTAGCAATGCTTCCATTTTTGTTATTCCATACCCTTACTGATATAGAAAGCGGATACATATATGATTTTTGGTGCTTCGCTATGGTGATTATTGGTCTGTCTTTGAGACTTTTGGGGGGCAGTGCCGGCGTTATAGACGGATTGTTGGGAATGACGCTTGGTTTTGGAATAATCCTTCTAATAATAATATGCAGTCGTGGTGGTATGGGATTTGGAGACTCGGTCTTAATGCTTGGCATAGGGGCTTTCTTGGGGTGGAAAATGACGCTTCTAGCTCTTTATCTGGGCTTTTTATCGGGAGGAGTATATATAACTCCTTTGTTATTAATGAAAAAAGTGTCTCGCAAGGATGCTATCCCAATGGGGCCTTTCTTGATGAGCGGAGCTCTTCTTGCTATTTTCTTTGGCAGATGTATCTCTTCGTATTTTAGATTTTCATTGCCTTGGCCATGGTATTAGATAAACAAAACAGTCACTCTTTTACATTATGAAACATGGTTTTTATTAAGAATTTTTAAAATAAGTCTTTGAACGGCAGTCTTTGGATTATATTCAGAAGGTATTATCCCGACACAACCCAGACACCCCTTTGAACATGTGCAAGAGGAGATAGAATCTAAAGAGAAGCTGAGAAGTTTATGTATTGTTTCATACATGCCATCGGCTATGCCTACTCCTCCCGGGATGTTGTCCGCCACAAATATTGCAGGTCGTTCCAGATTAGGGTCATTTTGCCTGCTAAGTACCAATATATCTTCCCTATCACACATCAAAAATAGAGGAATGATATTCTTGAGAAGCATTTTGAGTCCTTCCATCCCTATTTTTAATTCCATATCGTTTGCTGCTTCTGTAGGGATAGAAATCCATGTTGCAGTTGTTTGAAGTGTTTCGTCAGAAAGATCTATTTTCCCCCATCCGACAGTTTCGTGGGTTGTCAAATCGATTTTTTTATACATGTACGGTCTTGTTGAAATCGTGACTTCACCAAACCCGAAAAGATTTGATTGTTCTAGTATTTTGTTAATGTTAATATGTGTTGTGTATTTCGCTTCTGTATAGTAATTAAGAGAGAGAGGCCTAGCATTACATAACATATTTTTGGAGTCAAGCTTTTCGACCAAGTACGATTTCCCTTTATGAAAATACACGGCTTCGGGATGTACAGTAATAGGAGCCGTATGTTTGCTGATAGAGCCAATAGCCCGAAGTTTTTTTGGAGTACTTATATCATATATTGTATAAACCTTAGATGTTGTAGACCTTAAAGACAGCTTTCCTGCAGGGAAGCTGTCTTTAAATGAATAATACTTTGTAATTCCGTTTTCAGACATTTTATTAAGGATTTTGTTTTTTGCAAGATAATTAAGTATTTTCGTTATGTCCTTTTTACCAAATAGTTCGCCCTCTTGAAATGGTAATTCAAATGCCGAACAAACGATATGTTTTA
>JAAYFL010000085.1 GCA_012728235.1 Synergistaceae bacterium | reverse complement strand
GGCGGAGACTACGTCCGCGGGGGAATTGACGACTTAAGGTCGCGGTGAATTTGCAGCAATGATCTCGCTGCGGGGAATTGCCTGACTTAGTCAGGCGGGAACTTATTCCTAAAGACTTACCGGCAAATTCACCTACAGTTGTTTAGGATCCATGATCACATCTCATATTTTTTCTTCGCGTTCGCTTTCTCGTCCAAAACGAACGTAAGAGCAAACGCAAAGAAGTCTAACGAACGTTTTACAATGATGCCTGCCACTTCCAAGCTTGCTAAATTTGAACGTTTTTAGAGGTGTCTTTTTATAAATATACTTAAATCATCATGCAAATACGTATTTTTGTAAAAAGGATTTTAAATCAAATATTATCGATCAAAGCTTTTAATGCACACATTACACCCTCGTACTTGATCCCATCAGCATACCTATAATCTTTTGTGTACCTATTCCATCTGGCTCTCAACGTTTCGCTTTTTTCAATTTCTTCCAATCGATTGCTGATATTTTTAAAAATATGATTTGTTCCCCTATGTGCCGCAGTTGATCTCAGTGCCTCAGCAAATACTTTATTGTTAATACTCTGGGTTTTAGTTAGTATATATACATCGTAAAAATCCCTCTGTCTTGTATTCAGTTCTCCCCTTCTCAAAATAGTTTCTGCTTTTTCTGCCAGGACAGTTTCAATGTTATAAGTCCAGATGCCAATGCTGCCTTCTTTGAAAATCATCTTGAACAAATATAGAATTTCTTTTGGCGTAATAACGTCACCTGTTGTGATATCTATCTGCATAGGAGTCGCGATAGTATCAAATTCAGAAACAATACTCACCCGATAACCGCCATAAGCATCATCATCTCGAATGGCTTCAATGTTCAAAAAGGAGAAACTTACGCCATCTTCAACATTTATACTGCAAATTTCCTTGATCGCTTTTGTCAGAGATCCAACATTAATGGGATAATTTTTGATCGTAGTGTCCATGTCCATTGTTGCCCGATTATCTATACCAACAAGTGCCGCAATAAGGATCCCGCCCTTAAGGATAAATTTATCCCGGTACGCTGATTTGGAAAGTCTTTCCAGAAACCGTTCAAACATATAGTTTTGAAGCACTACCTGAGCGGACATATCTTTCTTTTTGGCTAAATTTCTTATTTTTGCCTTCAGGCTCATAGCTTCTCCGTTCATAGCAACGCCTCCAGATAATTTTTGAGAGGAGTTTCAACTCTGAGTTTTTTTGCATGATCCATGAGGATCGAGTAATCCGTTGACTTTAATTTCACAAATCGTTTTAATGCGTCATTCAGGATCTGGATGTCTACGCGGCTTCTGCTTCTGATCAAATCACAGATCGTTCTTTCAAGGATGTATGTTCTGAGCGGATTGCCATGGGTGCTTTTTACAGTTTCAACTCCCTGCTCATGAAGCTCTTTTTTGATATAGTAGATTTTGAACCGTTTAGCTACAGTCCCAACGACCTTGTAACCGCTTGGGACTGTAGCTGAATATTCAAATGGCGTTCTGTCCGATAAGCCGTGCAAATACAGGGCCGTTTCATGCGAGTAGATCAATTTTGGATACTTCGTCTGCATGAAATACATTTCATCCTCTATCGAATCAACAGATACATAAACACCCCGGGCAACTCTTTCAAGCTGACCCTCTGCCAGCATCTTTTGCAGATATATTCTGGGTATCTCATTTCGGTCAAGATCAGAACTTAGAACTGTGCCCCGCTGCTTCTGAATTAGTTTTTTCAGCTTTTCCATATGATCCACGATCATCACCCTTTTTACAAATATACTCATATTGTATATCATTTAAGTATGTTTGTAAAATATGCGGAAATTCGCAATGCGTAAGCGGCTTTTATAATGTTGAAACTGCGACCAAACATGTCGCGTGAAGCTGTGGTGAAGCAATAGTGAAGCGATCGTAAATGCTGGCGGAGAGTGCATCCACCTAGGAATTCAGTCTTCAAGACTTATTGGTCAATTCTCCGGTAAATATTATTTCCGATTTTAGTTTTATCCGGTAATAAATATTACCGGTTGGGCCACTGGGTGTCGTAGATATTGATAGACAACAAAGGCAGGCAAGAAGAATCTCCGCCTGCCTTTGTCTTTGCTCTGTCGTTTAAATCTGCTTTATCTGTCCTGTAT
>JAAYFL010000084.1 GCA_012728235.1 Synergistaceae bacterium | reverse complement strand
GTTCAAGACTAGGCAAGTTTTTTGCCCAATCTTTTTATAACTTCTTCAACAAGTCTATCGATCGCTAAGTCTTCTGTCACTTTTTTTTCATTTGAGCCAGTCGAGAGAGGCTGTTTGTTGTTAATGTTGTTAATGTTCTTATTGCTAACTTCACTCAGATCTTGTTTTCCCCTTAGGTCGGAGACTTCACATAGTCCATATGCTACCCTGCGGATATTTATAAGGTTGAGAGGACTGACATTGTCGGATGTTGCAGAACCACCAACGGCTCCACATCCTAGCGTCATCGATGGGAAAAGCCCGGTCGTACCCCCCACGCCTCCAAGTGAGGAAGAAGTGTTTACAAGTACTCGTGATACCGGTTTTTTAAGACCAAATTCCCTGATTATCGATTCATCAGTACAATGTATGGATAGTGTATGACCGGCACCCTCATTTTCCAGAAGCTCAATACACCTGTCACATGCTGTTTCCCAATTTTCTTCTACATAAAAACCAAGTACCGTTGTAAGTTTTTCCTTCGAGAAAGGATAGTCTTTGCCAACTTGAGTCTGTTCGGATAATAGAACTTTAGTCCCTTCAGGAATTGAAATGCCTGCCATTTTAGCCACAAACTCAGCTGGTTTACCTACTATTTTGGGGTTCATCCCCCCAAATGGGCTCATGAGTATCCTTCCAACTTTATTTGACTCTTCCGGCGAAAGAAAATAGCCACCCTGGTTTTGGAACTCCTCAATGACCTTATTTTTAATTATCCTTTCTGTTACTACGGACTGTTCTGAGGCACAAATTGTACTGTTATCAAATGTCTTGCTCTCCATTATCCTCTTAACAGCCATTTTTATATCTGCTGATCTTTCAATAAACGCAGGAGTATTGCCGGGGCCCACCCCAAGTGCAGGAGTACCAGAACTGTAGGCTGCCTTGACCATGGCTGTACCTCCTGTTGCAAGGATCAGACCAGTGTCTTTATGAGCCATCAGCTCGTCTGTTGACTCTTTTGTCGGAGTCTTGATGCAAGAAATAAGGCCCTCAGGTGCACCTGCCTTGACTGCAGCATCGTTTACTATGCGCACAGTCTCTAAAATACATTTAATTGCTTTGGGATGTGGAGAAAAAATAACTGCGTTACCTGATTTCAAGCAGATCAATGCCTTAAAGATTGCAGTAGATGTTGGGTTAGTAGATGGTATCAGAGCTGCAACTATGCCCACAGGAACAGCTACGTTAAAGATTTTATTAACGGCATCTTCACTGATTATACCTATGGTTTTCATGTCCTTTATCGCTTCATGTAATCTGACGGCGGCAAAGTTATTTTTAATAACTTTATCCTCCCATTTTCCAAAACCCGTTTCTTCGTATGCTAATTTAGCAAGTGCAACAGAATGATCCAATGCAGCTTTTGCAGCAGCAGCAACGATCCTGTCAATGGTCTTTTGATCAAAGCTCCTGAAGGTCTTCTGAGCCGGTTTTGCCTTCTCTATCAAGTCTCTTGTCTCTTGAATGGAAAAAAGATCTCTGTCGCGAAGTTCCATATACTATTCCTCTTTTCCTTCAACGATAAATTTATTTACAAGCTTTAGCAATTTATCTTTTTTTGCTACTCTAACTTTAGAATCTGGTAGCCCTATCTTTCTCGCATAAGAGCGCAATTCCTGCATCGTCATTTTTTCGGGAGAAGAATATGCCTGTACGCCAGAAACCCGTTGATTTATCAGTGGTGACTTCTGTTTAAGTGTTGGTTTCCCAGTAATAAGACCAGGTCCTTTTCTATCTTTGAAATTTATGGCTTGAGAATTGATCATTAAAGCAGTACCTTCTGCGATCCTAGCAATCACATGTGTCCTTGGCTGGATCCCTATCTTTACGAGGGCAGCTTTTGCTGCTTCCACACCTGCTTTAACTGCAGCAACCTCACCCGTGATAATAACTGTAGTGATACCTCCCTTAACCGCCTCTACAC
>JAAYFL010000083.1 GCA_012728235.1 Synergistaceae bacterium | reverse complement strand
TAGCCAGTATTCCACGTCTGAGATTTGAACATAGTGAGCATGGAGAACGCTCCTCTCTGTCCTGAATAATTTTGAATGTGGGATGTAAAATTACATTTAACGGAATCTCAAGCTCGTTCATGAATTCTTTGATTTTTCCCGTATCGGTTGCACCGTCAGAATGATCAATTATACAAGCGTGTAGATTGAATGTAATTGGACTTCTCTTTTTTAAAACAGCAAGGGCAAGAGTTAAAACTAGACTGTCCTTTCCCCCTGACAGTCCAATCATAACGTTATCATTCGGGTTTATCATGTTATAGTCACCAACAGATTTTCCGACAAGTCTCAGAATTTTCTGCGACAGGGGGTACTTACTTTCAAAGTCTTTCAGAAGTGCTTCCTCCTTGCAAATTTTATTAATTTTGTCTATCCTATCACAAGTGGAGGTTGCAGATGAGAAAAAACAGTGTAATTCTTGCCGATAAAAGTCGTCTTTTTACAGATGCTATCAGAAATATTCTGAAGGAAGAGCCCGAGTTTAACATCGTCTCAGATGTTTCGTGTGGTATTGAGGCAATTCGGGCAGCACAGTCTCTTAGGCCGGATATTTTAGTAATTGGTCAAGTCTTGCCTGATATTACAATGTTTCAAGTTGTTCGCGAAGTTTATCGCGAATTAAAGAACACTAAATTCATGTTTATTGTTCATGATGAAACCTCAGAATTACTTAGATTCCTAAGTGAGATACATACACTCGGAGTTATCAGGTATAACTCGGATATAAAAGAATTTATTACTGCACTACGCTCCATAGCAAGAGGAGAGCGTTACATAAGTAAAGAGGTAATTAACGATTTGCGAGTGGCTCCCAAAGAGATGCCTGAGGAAGATTTATTGGCTGGTATAACTTCTCGTGAGCGTGAAGTGTTGTACTGGTTGGCACATGGACAGAATAATAAAGAAATAGCTTCCACAATGATATTGTCAGAAAAGACAATTAAGAATCACATAACTCATTTGTTAAGAAAGTTAGATGTGACGAATCGTACAAAAGCGGCTGCAATTGCTTGGTCAGAAGGGTTGCCATTGATTCCGGAGGAATTTTTCTTTCACTCTGGAGGAAGGTAATTTTTCTGCCGATATTCCGATATGTTTTACTACTTACTATCTTTTAGAATTTAATTTTGAAATTTAAATTTAATTGTGGTTTAAAAGTAATCCGCAACTTAGGTTAACTTGGAGGTTAAGGATTGACGGTAAAAAAAAGTTTTTCTTTGTTTATTTTGATTGTAGCTGTGTCAATAATAGGAGTGCTGTTTTTTAGCATCGACTCATCTACTTTTGCCTTATTAAGGCATGCGAATAGCAATTTGATTTTTTTTGCTGTGGCATTAGTCGTTGTGGTTTGGTTTTTAGATGCGCTGAAGTTTGTCTGTTTGACAAGATCTGCAGGAGAAAAATTAAGCATAAAAAGCACTTTCCCTGTGGTGATGATTAATTATTTTGGCAGTGCAATAACACCAATGC
>JAAYFL010000082.1 GCA_012728235.1 Synergistaceae bacterium | reverse complement strand
TAAGGTATTTAGCAATTGGTGATTTATCAGTAGCATTAAGACCTATCACAACAAGACGAGGTTTTATTATTATGCCACCTAAGTTTGCTCAGGCACAAGACCAGAACCCAATTTACCATCTTTAGTACTTTTAGCATAAGGATCCTTAACTGGGTCGTTTTGTGTGTTAGTAGCTGACGTAAGTGGCCTATAGCCGTTATCTGTATAATACATTATTGATGCATTTTTTATATTTCGCAGGCCAGAAACAATCCTTGTAGCCTTTGTTTGTCAGACGCGGCACCACTTGAAAGCACTGCTACGCCAACTAAGAAGGCAATAATTATAATAGCTACCAGCAACTCAACTAGCGTAAATCCTTTTGAACAATTTGGCCACCTCCATAAACCATACACACTGCCGTTTTTAAACATTTGGCGAAGGAAGCTTGTCACATTTTACTAGCTCATTTAAAATTGTTACACATTCATAAACATATTTTATGAATGTATAATTTGAGGCAAATCATTACATTTAGATAGACTATCAATTATTAATTATTGTGTATTGCTAGCTATATAGTTTAATAATAAAATGTAATATTAGTAAAACTAAAAATAAAAAAAGAAGACCTCTCCTTAAGAGGTCTTCTTTTTGCGTAATAATTCTACTTGTACAGTTGTACTAGTTTACAACCATATAGACTGCGGTGCTTATTACTTGATCCGCTGATGTTACGTCTGCTGACGTTATAGCTGCGTTTCTTAATCCGGCATTTGCAGCCATTAATGAAAGCTTTGAGGCAACGCCTGGAAGAACTTTCGTATAACCAACACTAATCTTTTCGTCTGCCTTTGCAAGAACATATCCATCATCAGGTTTCTTATCAAGATACTTTGCTATTGCAACAGCTTTTGCATCTGTTCCGTGAAGGTCTAATTCAGAGGTAAAGTCCCATTTGTTCTCATCAGCATAAAACATTATTGCAGCTGCTTTAATGTTGCGTAAATTCGAAACAATCTTAGTTGCTTCTGCTTTGTCAGTTGCTGCTCCGCTCGATAACATCATCATACCTGCCAATATACCTATGATAATAATGACGATAAGGAGCTCAACGAGTGTAAATCCTTTTGTCTTTCTCATATTTTTTCCTCCTTAAAATTAAATAATTATAATTATTATTTTTAATGCACTCTAATGCACTTCGGTTTGTAATATAAATGCTATTCATCGTTTTGTCTAGTCTAAAATAGCATAATATGTATAATTATTACAAGAAAACACGAATTGATGAAATAATTGGTAAAAATATTGCCAACACCATGAAACCAACAACTATTCCTACAAATACTATCATTACTGGTTCTAATAAAGAGCTGAGCCTCTTTATTGTCTCTGTTAATTCTTGTTCATACCAGCTTGCCACCTTTTGTAACATGTCATCTGTTCTTCCTGTTTCTTCTCCAACTGCGACCATATTTATTACCATAGGAGGAAAAAGTTTTTTCTCTTTCATAACTCCATTCAGCAGCTTTCCTATGGTCGCTGCATCTCTCATATATAGGAAGGATTGCTTTATCTTTTCGTTTGCTGCAACTTCTCCTGATATCTCTAAAGATGTAAGCACAGGCACACCTGAATTAAGCAATGATGACATGGTGTTAAATGCCCTCGAAACAGATGCTTTATATAAAATATTTCCAAAAATAGGCAACTTTAGCATTAGGGTATCTATATAGATTCTTAATTTTGGCACTCTTTTTACATGGCGCAATATAAATAGCAATAATATAATAAATGCTGGAAATACAAACCAGTTTGTTCTAATCCATTTACCAAATTGGAAAGTCATTTCTGTTAAAATGGGCATTTTTACATTTAAATTTTGAAATGCTTTCTCAAACTGAGGAATAACCACTGTAACCATAAGAGCCAACACAATAAGTGCAATCAAAATTACCGTAGTAGGATATGTTAGAGCTGATATTATTTTCCTTCTTAAAGCATCTTGATCCTCAAGAAACGTTGCAAGCCTTGATAAACTATCGTCTAAGTTTCCTGACTCCTCTCCAGCCTTAACTAAAGCAACAGATAACGTATCAAATACTTTCGTATGTTCCGACATTGCACTTCCTAGGGTAGATCCTGCACTTATTCTATAATGCATGCTTGAAATGACTTTTTTAAATCGCTTATTGCTTGTTTGCTCTACTAGTATTTCTATTGCTGACGCTATAGGCACTCCCGCAGAAATCAAAGTTGCCAATTGTCTAAAAAACACAGACTTATCTCTTAATTTAATCCTTCCAGAAAAATCAAAAAGATCATTTCTTTTTATTTTTTTGCCTGTAGCTGATTCTGTTATTTGTATAGCCATCTCATAAGCTCTACTAATATCAATTGGAACCCAACCATTCCTACGTACCCAAGTTAGAACTTCAGCTTCATTATTGGCAGGTAGAGAACCAGTCATTATTTTGCCACCTGGCGCTTTTGCTTTATATTTATACTCCATAATTTCACCTACTAAAATTAATAAAATAGTACTATTAAGGTAGAGTTACTCTATATCAATATGTGCATAAAAGCAACTTGCTTCTTTAGATAAGAGCTCCTGCTAGTCGAGAGAAATAGTTTCCATTAGCTACTGAGAAGTGGCGATAATATCGCCGAGAAGAATAGTTAAAACTTAAAACAGAAAAATACAAATGCACATAGAATTTTAGATTCTAAAGACTTTAAAACGCGGCTTTAGCCGCACTTGCCGTGGCGGAGCCACTCTTGCCGGTGGTGCAAACACCACTTGCCGCGGTCTTAGACCGCACTTGCCGGCGAGTTTTTTGTTTATTCAACGAAGTTGGAGAAACAAAAAAGGAGCCTCTTTTCGAGACTCCTTTTTCTTAAATTAATTCTAGCAACGTCCTACTCTCCCACGAATACCCTCCGTAGTACCATCGGCGAAGGAGGGCTTAACTGCCGGGTTCGGCATGGGACCGGGTGTGTCCCCTCCTCTATGGTCACTAGAAATCTGTAATTAACCC
>JAAYFL010000081.1 GCA_012728235.1 Synergistaceae bacterium | reverse complement strand
ACCTTAAAGATTGGCCTTTCCCATTAAACAACCTGGCTCTTCTTGGAAAAACTATGGGATTAAAGAATAGGGAGATACGAGAGATTTTTACTGGAAAAACTGTTGTATCTGTTGGAGGTCACAACCAACTTCTGTGGTTTAACCTTCCCGGATTTATGATTGAATTTACTGCAGATGAACAACTGTTAAAAACGGCTGTATCAGCTTTTTGGCAAAAGCTCTTTTTTGAGACAGAACCAAGCCCGCTCAACGGGTTTAGCTACGGCGGAACTGCTTCTTTACCATTTTCAACATTGGGAGTCGCAGACAAAAACAGCGCACTCTTCGGACTCATTGCCTCTAACTCAATAAAACAGCACAACGCACTAAGCAGGCTTATGAAAGAAGACGAAGAAGCAATTGGCTGGTTGATTGCAGATCTTCCTCATATTGCCGATTCCCTTGAGGAAATGTCCAAAATGAATTTCTTCTCTTCGGAGGATTTTGGTTCAGAGCGAGACATCTTTTTAGATAGTGAACAGACAGAAGAATTCTTTCACCCGGAAATGGATTTATACCCCTTAGATTATGATAAAGCAAATTCCTTTAGTAATTTGCTCAAAAAATTCGGAAAAATTACTATTGTATGGGAGAACTACGACTCAGGAAGACTGAGTTGGTACGACGTTAAAGCCAAAGAAAACTAGAATAGAAAAGATTACAACAATCTAACTATAATTAATTTGTTATAACTAACAACTTGCCTTTATTTTATCTTGTTGTAAAATATCGCAAGTATAGAGATACATCCGGAGGTTGAAAATATGTATAGTAATGCACTTGAAAAGCTCAGAGAGAGGGGTTTCGTTGAATGGAGCAGCCATGACAAGGAGTTGGCGGAACACTTCATTAGCGATATGGTAACAGGATACATCGGCTTTGACCCCAGTGCCGACAGCCTTCATGTCGGTAACCTAGTCGCAATTATGGGGTTAGCTTGGTTACAACGCCTGGGACACAAACCTATCGCCATAGCTGGAGGCGGCACGGGCAGAATAGGCGATCCTTCCGGAAAGAGCAGCGAGAGAAATCTTCTAAGTGAAGAGATAATAAACCATAACGTCTCCTGTATAGAGAAACAGCTTAGACATTTTCTCAATTTCGATTGTGGGGAAAATAGCGCTATGTTGCTTAATAACAATGATTGGCTAAAAAAAGAGTTGTTCATTGAGTTTCTAAGAGATACCGGAAAATACTTCTCCGTTAGCTTTCTTATAAATAGAGAATATGTTCGAAGCAGAGTATTTGATGCCGATAAATCCATAACTTATACGGAGCTCTCCTACATACTTCTTCAGGCTTTTGATTTTAATCATCTCTACAATGAATATGGCTGTACTCTTCAGATGGGAGGAAATGACCAACAGGTCAACATCCTAGCAGGAATGGATCTTGCGCGCAAAAAATCAGGGGGACAGTGCTACGGAATGACCTTTCCTCTTCTTTTAAACTCACATGGTGAGAAATTTGGT
>JAAYFL010000080.1 GCA_012728235.1 Synergistaceae bacterium | reverse complement strand
TGGGAGTGTATATAAATGGAGCAAAAAAAAAGGAATCGCATCATACTTATCGGTCCGGTTTCCTCAGGCAAGACGACTTTATCTCAGAGAATTACAGACCGAGAGATAATTCCTAATAAAACGCAAGCTTTGAGTTTGATAGACGACTTTATTTTTGATACCCCGGGCGAATATTTAGAGATGGTTCATTATAGGGGTGCCATAACAGTTACATCGGCAGAAGCGGATATCGTAATTTTTGTACAGAATCCAATAGAAGATAATTCTGCTTTTCCACCGGCATATGCATCACTTTTTTGCAAACCGGTTTTTGGAGTAATAACAAAATCTGACGTGGCAAATAAGACTCAGATAAAAAGAGCGAGAAAGCAGCTAGAGATGGCGGGAGCCCAGAAGGTTTTTGTGGTGAGTTCTATTACCGGAGAAGGTATAGACGATTTTGTGAAAGCGATTGATGATAAATGGGAGGGCTCAGTTAAGCAATGCCTAGCGAGATAATAAACAGTGTAGGGATAGATATAGGGACATCAACTACACAGCTTATATTTAGTAGACTCGTGGTTGAAAACCGTGCAAGCAGCTACTCTGTACCCAGAGTTGAAATTATAGATAAAAAAGTAGTCTATTGGAGTGATATTTATTTCACCCCCCTTCTGTCACCGGAAGTTTTGGACGTAAATGAAATAAAAAAGATAGTCCAAGATGAGTACAGAAAGGCTAATATGACTCCGAGCATGTTGCAGAGTGGAGCTGTAATTATCACCGGAGAAGCTGCCAGGAAGGAAAACGCGAATGAGGTTCTGCGCTCACTTTCCGATTCTGCCGGAGATTTTGTTGTTGCCACGGCCGGCCCTGCGTTGGAATCAGTCCTCTCAGCAAGAGGTGCCGGAACGGACACGATGTCGCGTAATCGCGGAGACGTGGTGGTCAACTTAGACCTTGGCGGTGGAACGGCAAATATCGCAGCATATAACAAAGGAACGTTATTGGGAGTGACCTGTTTAGACATCGGAGGTCGTCTCATAAAAGTTGAAAACGGCAGGATCACATATATCTATCACAAGATAAAGAAGCTGGCTGATGACAATAACATACGTATAGAAGTGGGTTCTACGGCAGATGTTTCTGCTTTGCGCAAATTAACGACAATTATGGCGGCTATTTTGGCAGAATCACTTAGTTTGACACCGAGAACTGCACTGTCCGCTAATTTTTACACAAACGACGGAAAGCCGTTGCCTCAACCGCTTAATATAGATGCGGTAACTTTTTCAGGCGGAGTCGCAGATTTTATATATCACCCGGACGCAGCAAATGGAAATATATTCAAGTACAACGATATCGGAGCGCTTCTTGGGGAAGCAATAAGGGAGAATGCCTGTTTTAAACAGGTCGAAAGGTTGGAACCGGCAGAGACTATAAGAGCAACAGTCGTCGGAGCCGGAGTACATACAACAGAGATCAGCGGCAGCACTATTTCATTTGCGGAAGGTTATTTGCCGATAAAGAACGTGCCCGTTCTAAATATAACGGAAGAGGATGAGACAACACCTGAGCGGATTCTCGCATCCATGAAAGCACAGATGCCGTTGTTTAAGCCGGAAGGACAGTTGGAGCAAATTGCAATCTCTTTCGGTGGATGGTCAAGGAATAGCTTTGATGATATCCAGATCTTGGCAGATACTATAATCAAAGGCTCGCAGGAGGTGATTCAAAGTAAGTATCCGCTGATTTTGGTTCTGGAGAATGATATCGCAAAAGCTCTGGGACATGCCCTTAACGTAAAATTAAACCGTTCCAAACCAGTTATTTGCGTAGATGGTATCAAAACTTTGAGCGGTGACTATATAGACATCGGAGAGCCGGTACTCGGAGGGCGTGTATTACCTGTAGTAATTAAGACGTTAGTTTTTAACTCTTAAATTTAGATACAAAAAACAGAGAGGTGAGATGTTAGCATGAAACTTAAGACAAAGCTTTTTGGTCATAACTACGAATTCAAATCACTTCGTGAAGTCATGGCCAAAGCGAACGAGCTGAAGTCGGGAGACACGCTGGCGGGAATCGCTGCTGAATCCGCCGAAGAAAGAGTGGCTGCGAAAGTTGTCCTTTCCCATGTTACTCTTGAGGAGCTGCGTAACACTCCTGCCGTCCCCTACGAAGAGGACGAGGTAACACGCATCATTCAGGATGGTGTAAATGAGAGGGTTTACAACAACCTGAAGAACATGACCGTTGGCGAGTTCAGAGAGTGGCTTCTTGACGGCAAGACTGATGCTGCAATGATTAGAAGAGCATCAAAGGGGCTCACAGCTGAAATGATTTCAGCCACAGCCAAATTGATGAGCAACCTTGACCTGATTTATGCAGGAAAGAAGATGCCTGTCTCAGCAACATGTAACACGACAATAGGGCTCCCCGGTACATTTGCATCACGTCTGCAGCCCAACCACACCACGGACGACCCCAAAGGAATCATGGCATCAACTTTGGAAGGTCTTAGCTACGGTTGTGGAGACGCAGTTGTCGGCTTGAACCCAGTTGATGACTCAGTTGAATCTGTAGCTAGAATTCTTCAGTCATTTGAAGACTTGAAAAACAAGTGGGAGATTCCCATTCAGATATCAGTTTTGGCACACGTTACAACTCAGAACGAAGCAATTAAAAAATTCAACGCTCCCATTGACATGGTCTTCCAGTCAATCTCTGGATCACAGAAGGGTAACGAAGCGTTTGGAGTCACAACCGAAATGCTTGAAGAGGGAAGAAATTTGGTCCTCAATAGAGGAACATGTATCGGCCCCAACGTCATGTATTTTGAAACAGGACAGGGCGCTGAGCTTTCTTCAGACGCACACAACGGTTGGGATCAGGTGACAATGGAAGCCCGTACCTACGGATACGGGAAGAAATTCTCTCCCTTTATGGTAAATACAGTTGTCGGATTTATCGGTCCTGAATATCTTTTCGACGGGAAACAGGTCACACGTGCAGGCCTCGAAGACCTCTTCATGGGTAAGCTTACAGGTATTCCCATGGGTTGTGACGCTTGCTACACAAACCATATTAAAACAGACCAGAATGATGTTGAAAGCCTGGCTACACTTCTTGTCGCACAGGGCTGTAACTTCCTTATTAGTGTGCCTCAGGGTGACGACTGTATGTTGATGTATCAGACAACAGGTTATCACGATATGCCTGCGCTGCGTGAAATTTTTGGACTCCGTCCGATAGCTGAGTTTGATGCTTGGCTAGAAAAAATGGGCTTCTCTGAGAACGGCAAGCTGACGCCTCTCGCTGGCGACGCTTCAGTGTTCATGTAGAAGTAGTTAAGGAGGGAAGCAGACAATGGTAGAACAGAACGCATTAAGAGAAATAATAGAACAGGTACTTGGAGAGATGAATATCTCCGGCAACGCAGCACCTAAGCCGACAGCTGCTGCAGCTGCACAGGCTACAACCGTAAATACAGCGGCAGCCACAGTTGTAGAGGATGGATTCATTCCTGATATCACGGAAGTAGACGTCCGCAAACAGTATCTCGTAGAAAATCCGGTAAATGGACCTGCATATGCAGAGTTGAAGCTCCATGCTCCCTGTCGTCTTGCAATAGGCAAAGCAGGATCACGCTATAAAACAGAAGCTCCGCTTCAGTTCAGAGCCGCCCACTCCGCTGCTCAGGACGCCGTTTTCTCCGGAGTTGACAACGCGATTATAGAAAAAATGGGTTTCTTCAAAGTTGACACAAAATGTGACAACAAAGACACATTCCTTACCAGACCCGACTTGGGAAGACAGCTCAACGAAGAAGCAGTCAATACACTTAGGGAAAAATGCCAGAAGAACCCGAGAGTTCAGATTTACGTCTCAGACGGTCTTAGCTCTGCAGCAGTTGCGGCAAACGTTCAGGATGTTTATCCCGCACTTGTGCAGGGACTCAAAAGCTACGGCATAGAAGTGGGAACCCCATTCTACCTTGAGTATGGACGAGTTGGAGCAATGGACCAGGTTTCAGAAGTTACCGGCGCAGAAGTAACATGTGTGTTAATAGGCGAACGTCCCGGACTTATCACCGCTGAATCAATGTCAGCCTACATGGCTTACAAAGGAACAGTCGGTATGCCGGAAGCAAGACGCAACGTCATTTCAAATATACATAAAGACGGAACACCACCCGTCGAAGCAGGAGCTCACATCGCTGAGCTAATCAAGACAATGCTGGATCAGAAAACCAGCGGAACAGATTTAGTTAAAGCATAATTTTGTAGGAAATAGGAGGAATAATAATGAAGAGAGATAGACTACCGGCATTAGTACTAGCCACCAAGCTCATCCCCAACGTAGACGCTGGCTTGGCGAAAGAACTCAATCTTACGCCCGATCAGAAGTCATTGGCTCTTGTCACATCAGACTGTGATGACGTTACATACACAGCTCTTGATGAAGCAACAAAAAAAGCCGATGTCAAAGTTGTCTATGCAAAGAGTTTCTACGCAGGTGCACCTAATGCAACACAGAAACTCGCAGGTGAAATCATAGGAATCTTGGCCGCGCCAAACCCGGCCGAGGCAAAAGCAGGACTTGACGCATGCGTCAATTTTATCGAGAACGAAGCCTATTTTATTTCAGCAAATGATGACGACTCAACAGCATACTTTGCCCACACAATTTCCCGTACAGGCTCATACCTTTCAGAGTCAGCAGGAATTGCAGAAGGTGAAGCACTTGCATATTTGATCGCTCCTCCGCTCGAAGCAATGTATGGCGTAGATGCCGCACTCAAAGCAGCAGACGTTAAAATGTGCGTACTCTATGCACCACCAAGCGAAACCAACTTTGGAGGCGCCTTACTTACAGGAAGCCAGTCAGCATGTAAATCCGCATGCAACGCATTTGCGGCAGCAGTAGAATATATCGCTGACAACCCCAAAGACTAGAGTTTTTAAGGCTTGGGTAACGCATAACAAAGAGCAAGGAATGAATAAAAATTCGTTGTCACCATATTATGCGGATAAAGCCATAAGATAATGACAAGGAATAGATAGGAGGAAGACTCGTGCACTCACTCGATAAAGATCTTATGTCAATGCAAGAAGTTCGTGATCTGATTGCCAGATCAAAGAAAGCTCAATTAGCCTTTGCAGACAGAGATCATGCATATGTAGATAGAATTATAAAGTCAATTGCCGATGCAGGTGTTCGCAATGCCGAACGTCTTGGCAAAATGGCAAACGAAGAGACCGGTTTTGGTATCCCGGCTGACAAAACAATCAAGAATATTTTTGGAAGCCGCGTTACCTATGAATACGTCAAAGACATGAAAACAACCGGCGTGATAGAAGAAGATGAGGCGGCTGGAGTTACAACCATGGCCATTCCCATGGGAGTTATCGCAGGAATCATTCCTTCGACAAACCCCACCTCAACGGTATTGAACAACGTAATCATCTCCCTCAAGGGTAGGAACTCGATTGTTCTTTCACCACACCCTTCTGCATTGAATTGCATCCTTGAGACAGTAAAGGTTATCCGCCAGGCAATTTCAGAAGCTGGTGGAGATCCCGATTTGGTTGGAGTTATTACAATACCGACACGCCAGGCAACAGAAATCCTCATGAGCCATCATGACACAGCAATGGTTATAGCAACCGGTGGTTCAGCAATGGTTCGTGCAGCATACTCCTCAGGAACACCGGCTATCGGTGTAGGACCCGGAAACGGCCCTGCATTTATCGATAAGTCGGCAGATCTTCCTTTGGCAGTAAAGCGCATAATGGACTCAAAAACATTTGACAACGGTACAATCTGTGCTTCAGAGCAGTCAGTTGTCTGTGTATGTGAGATAGCGGCAGCAGTTGAAGCTGAGCTCACAAGACAGGGTGCATACTTCCTCTCAGACGCAGAGAAAGATCAGCTCGGCAAGTTCATTCTCCGTGCAAACGGAACTATGAACCCCGAAATAGTAGGTAAGAGCGCTCAAACCGTCGCACAGCTTGCAAAGCTTACAAACGTCCCGGCAACGGCACGCGTGTTGGTGGCAAGAGAAGACGGAATTGGATTCGGACATCCCTATTCCAATGAAAAGCTCTCCCCTATTCTTGCGTTCTACACAGCTGAGACATATGAAGAAGCCTGTGGAATTTGTCGTGACATACTGACCTACGAAGGTGCCGGACACACAATGTCCATGCACACAAAAGATTTGGACAAAGTAAATTACTTTGCCAAACACGTTCCCGTAGCACGCTTAGTCGTTAACACACCGGCAACCTTGGGTGGAATCGGAGCATCAACAGGACTTGTTCCTGCAATGACGCTCGGATGCGGAGCTATCGGCGGAAGTGCTACATCTGACAACGTAGGGCCGATGAACCTTATCAACCTCTGCCGTATCGCGGTAGGTAAAAAAGAAATAGAAGAGGTCCGTGCTTCTGCTCCTGTATGCAGAGACGGAATTTGCGAAACTTCTACAGCAGCTTCTTGCTCAACAGCAAGCGTTGACGTAGATGCAATAGTCCAAGCAATACTTGATAAGCTCAACAGATCATAAGTTTTAAAATTTAGAAGAGATAAATAGGAGGAGTTACTATGGCACTTTCAGCAAATCAGCAAGCATTAGGAATGATAGAAACAAAAGGTCTCGTAGCCTCAATAGAAGCAACAGACGCCATGGTCAAAGCAGCAAACGTTACCTTGATTGGTAAAGTACACGTTGGAGGCGGACTTGTTACAACAATGGTTCGCGGCGACGTAGGTGCTGTTAAGGCAGCAACAGATGCAGGAGCAGCAGCAGCAGAGAGAGTCGGAGAACTTATTTCCGTACACGTAATCCCACGTCCTCACGAAGAAGTAGAATACATTCTTCCCAGCCTCGGAAACGAATAAGTTTCCGATAAACGCAGTAATAAAAATTAAAGGAGTGAATGATAATGGCAAGAGCAACTGACCAAGCATTAGGAATGATAGAAACAAAAGGTCTCGTAGCCTCAATAGAAGCAACAGACGCCATGGTCAAAGCAGCAAACGTTACTTTGATCGGTAAAGTACACGTTGGAGGCGGACTTGTTACAACAATGGTTCGCGGCGACGTAGGTGCTGTTAAGGCAGCAACAGATGCAGGAGCAGCAGCAGCAGAGAGAGTCGGAGAACTTATTTCCGTACACGTAATCCCGCGTCCTCACGAAGAAGTGGAGTACATTCTTCCGCATATTGAAAAATAAATGAATTACCGACCCGAGAGGGGTGAGTCTTATTGAGGGTTATCACAGAAGCGGCATTGCGTGATGAATTTCGAGCGAAGGAGGAGCCTTCTTCTTACTTTGTACCTAAAGGGAAGATGCTCTCTCCTGCGGCTCGCGAATACCTTCACCAGCAAAAAATAAAGATAGTCACAGAATCAAGGGGCGGAAAGTATAGTCCGGCTCCTGAGGCAAATGAGACTCAAGTTTCTCGGATGCAGCCGCAGGCGCAAGCTGACATGCAGCAAGCGCCTAGCGCAGCTGTAGGCGATTACGAGCGTCCTTCTGTGTATATCGATTACGAAAGCGGGGCTTTTTATTCAGAGAAGCCGGAGCATATGACACAGCTCATCGGCAACAAGTTGGTCGTAAAGGATCATGCCAGGATAAGGTTCAGAGGAAAACTGGACAGTATTCAGTCTCTGGTTGTTCTGAATCAAGTTTTGATAAGTGAGTGTTGCGGCAACGCGAAGCTCATGAGCGACCTCGACGATGTGCTTCACATACTCCGAGAAATTATGCGTTGTGATGTTTTGGGCGAACCGCTCGTTAATGAGACCATCATCGGCTACACACACAAAGAGCTGCGTGAGATGTCTCATAATCCAATGAAATATTTCTCTGTTAAACAGATGGTCCTGCCAGGCTATCAATTAGGCAAAGCGTATGCTTTATTAAATCAGATTCGCTCGGCAGTGCGAGAGGTAGAAGTTTCAGCCACCCGCGCTTACAGAATAAGAAATATCTATGAGCGTCTCGATATTGTAGAAACACTAAATAGACTCTCCAGCGCAATACATATTATGATGTCAAAATATTTGGCCGGAGAGTACAAGTGAGATTTAAAATGAAGGAGAGACTAATATGCAGGATATAGTTTCAGCAGTCCTTCTGGCGATGGAAAATTCAGGGTTTGTGCAGGTTGAAGTCTCTGCTCGTCACGTGCATTTGTCTGCTCCTGATGTTGCCAAGCTTTTTGGAGAGGGTGCAACTCTTACCCCGGTAAGAGAATTGTCGCAGCCCGGACAGTTTCTCTGTGAAGAGAGAGTAACTGTAATCGGCCCGAAGGGGAAATTCCCGAACACGGCCGTGCTGGGTCCCGAACGCTCTCGCACTCAGATAGAACTTTCAAGAGGAGATACTTTTGCACTGGGCATTACTGCTCCAATAAGAGACTCCGGCGATTTGGAAGGTTCAGCTGATATCATAATCGAGGGACCAAAGGGCCAGGTTACAATATCTCAGGGAGCAATCATAGCTAAAAGACACATTCATGTCCCTGCTACTTTTGCAAATAAGCATGGACTGAAAGACGGAGACATAGTTGATGTGGAAGTTTTCACGGACAGGCCGGTTGTACTGAAAGAAGTGCTCCTCCGCGTCAGTGATCAGTACAACTATCGTATGCACATTGATGTTGATGAAGCCAACGCGGCAAACGTGAGTGGATTTACACTTGGCAGAGTTATTAAATAATTTGGACAGGAAGTGCCAGATGCTCGATTTAAAAAGAATAAACAAGTATATGGATACAGTAGGTTCATCAGAAAAGAAGACCTTTAAACCAAAAGGTCAGATTTACAAAACCGGATTAGATTTAGGAACTGCAACGATTGTGTTGGTAGTGCTGGATGAAGACGACAATCCTCTGGCATGTGAAACACAAGTTGCGGAAGTACTCAGAGACGGGGTCTTGATAGATTATTCAGGTGCTCTGAATATCGTCAAGAAGCTAAAAGCCAAAATTGAGAAACGCCTAGACACTGAACTGCATGAATGTGCCATAGCTATGCCCCCGGGAACGGGGAACAGCGCAAGAGCGCATCGTTATGTTGCAGAAGGAGCCGGTTTTAACGTTACAAAAATTCTTGATGAGCCTACAGCTGCAAATTCGGTATACCGTATTGAAAACGGCGTTATAGTCGATATAGGCGGCGGCACAACAGGTCTTTCCGTAATAAAAGACGGTGCTGTAACAGAGATATACGACGAGGCAACAGGAGGCACACATCTAAATTTAGTACTGGCTGGTAATTACAAAATCACAGTTGCCGAAGCGGAAAAAATCAAAAGAACCCGTTCACGCCATGGAGAGATATTTCCAATAGTAAGGCCTGTTTTAGAAAAGATGGCGACGATTGTTGACCGTCATGTCAATAAAGATGAAGTGGAAGCTATATATTTATGTGGCGGAACTTGTCGTATCGACGGGATTGAACAGGTTTTTGAAGCGGTAACAGGCATAAAAACATATAGACCCAAAGATCCGTTCCTGGTCACATCGGCCGGGATTGCGATGAACTGCAAAAATTTGAGCTAAAGAGGGGGGTGAGAAGATGGATTATGATGCATTAGTAACCGAGATATTGACTCGTGTTCTTGCCAAGTTGAATCAGGCAGAAGCTTCTGCTACTCCGTCTTCCTGCAACATACCTGACACGAGCTGTAGCTCAGGAAGTACTTGTACTTCTTTAGCCGCACCCGTTGCTAAAAAAGAAAAAAGAATTACGAAGAGAGTGGTAACTGAAAGAGACATGCGTCTTGCCTTTGATGAGAACGTGACTTGCGTCACCGTCGGAGAAAAAACGATAGTCACAGATGTCGCTCAGGAATATGCCACCAAGAACAAAATTGAAATTGTTAGATGTGAATAAGATATTGAGGAGGGCTGAGAAATGAGAGTTGCAAAAGTCATAGGCAATATTTGGGCAACAAGAAAAGAACCTAAGCTTGCCAGCCTTAAGATGCTCTTGTTGCAGCCTATAAATATCGCAAGCGGATCATCTGACGGAGTTCCCATTGTTGCTACGGACATGATCGGAGCCGGTGTTGGAGAGACAGTAATCTTTGTCACCGGAAGCTCTGCCCGCAGTGCAACAGGGGACAGGTCAAATCCCGTTGACGCATCCGTCATTGCTATCGTGGATGACCACGAAGTTGACGAGAGCGTCATATAAGAAGGCGTGAGTACGGATATGAATTTAATCGAAAAAGTTAAATCAGCCGGAATAGTCGGAGCAGGAGGCGCCGGCTTCCCGACTGACGTTAAGTTAAACGCTAAAGCGGAGTACTTTATCCTTAACGCAGCAGAGTGCGAGCCTCTAATCGAGACAGACAAATATCTCTGCCGCGAATTTGCTGATGAGGTAGTTGCCGGTACCGTTATGGCTGCAGAACAGATAGGCGCAACAAAGATAGTGTTTGCTATAAAGGGGAAATACAAAGCTGAAATAGCCGCACTTGAAGCTGCCATAAAAAAAGCAGGAGCAAAGATTGAAATTTCAAAAATGCCCACCTTTTATCCTGCCGGAGATGAACAGACGATAGTCGAGTTTGTCACGGGGCGTGTTGTTCCTGAAAGAGGTCTTCCACTTAACGTTGGAACCGTTGTCAACAACGTTGGCACAATGCTCAATCTATACGAAGCTGTAACACAGGACAAACCTGTTATAGACAAGTACCTTTCAATAACAGGAGAAGTCGCGAAGACAATTATGTTAAATGTGCCCATTGGCACCTCGCTTCGTGAATGTATTGAAAAAGCAGATCCACTAATCAAAGATTATGCAATTATCGTTGGCGGACCCATGATGGGGCAAGTTATTTCCGACAAGGAAGGGATCGATAAAGCTGTCGTGACGAAGACAACAGGCAACGTCATAGTTCTTTCTCCGACGCATTATCTCGTCACCTGGGCGGCTGATCCCATAGAAAAGTTCCGTCATCAGACAAGAAGTGCCTGTATTCAGTGCCGCATGTGTACCGATCTCTGTCCTCGCTATCTGTTGGGACATGATATACAGCCGCACTTGGTCATGCGTAATTTTTGGAGAGAAGACATTATCAAAGACGACGAAGAATACATTAGAAGTTTTGGCAGTGCATTAAACTGCTGTGATTGTAGAATATGCGAAGTTTTCTCCTGTCCAATGTTGCTGTCGCCAGCAAAAGTCAACTCTTACTTCAAAGGGAAGATAAGAGAAAAAGGACTTGATAAGGCACGCAACAACGAACCTAAGACAAGAGATGGCCTTGATGGGAGAAGGGTGCCGACAAGCAGGCTTGTTGCACGTCTGGGACTCACAAAATATTACTACAATAAACTGCAGGACGGATGCATCAGCATTACACCTGAGACTGTATTTATACCTTTCAGTCAGCATATCGGGAGACCGGCACTTTCTCAGATAAAAGCCGGAGATACTGTTGAAAAAGGACAGCTAATTGCCGCAGCTCAGGAAGGCATCTCTGCAAACATACACTCAAGTGTAAGTGGCACTGTAAAAGAAGTGAGTGCTCAAGGCGCACTCATCCACTCTAAAGGGGGGAGATAATTACAAATGAGACACGCTATAGGTATGGTCGAATTAAACAGTATTGCCAGGGGGATAGAGACCTGTGACTTTATGGTTAAGGCGGCTCAAGTTGAATTATTGCGTGCTAGCACCATCTGCCCCGGTAAATATGTTGTAATCGTAGGTGGTGGAGTGGGTGATGTCACCGCGTCTATGAGAGAAGGAACGGCACATGCAGCTGAACATTTGGTAGACAAATTGCTTATCTCAAATGTACACGAACAGCTCATTCCGGCCGTGTCTATGACCACACAGGTCACTCAACTCGGCGCTGTAGGTGTTCTTGAATTTTACTCAGTGGCATCAGCTATTCTTGCGGCAGATACTGCTGCAAAAGCAGCTCAAATCACTTTAATTGAAGTCCGTATCGGTTTCGCGGTTGGAGGCAAAGGATATGTGACGTTGACAGGAGATGTCGGTGCCGTAAGAGCTGCCGTAACAGCAGCAAGCAAAGACGCCGAACTTCTTGTCAGCACGGCAGTCATCCCACGTCCTTCACCTTATCTTTTAGATAGTTTGCTATAAGAACTACCATAATAAGAACAGGGGGTATTTTGTGTGTTTAACGAACTAATTGAAAACATTACCAATTTCTCAGTTTTTACAGAGAGTTTCGGTGAATGGATTAGCAATATCTCGGTAAACTCAGTAATACTAATGATTATGATGATCTTCATGTTGGTCGGAGCCATTGACAAGATTCGCGGCAATAAGCTCGGATATGGAGAAGAGTTTGACAACGGATTTGAAGCCATGGGGCCTCTCGCAATTGCTATGGCCGGAGTTGTGGCGGCAGCACCCGTGCTTGCCATTATTCTCAAGCCGATAATAGTTCCCATTTATGGCCTACTAGGAGCAGACCCCTCAATGTTTGCAACGACTCTTCTTGCTTGCGACATGGGCGGCTACCCCTTGGCAATGGAGCTCGCTTCAGACGCCAGCGTAGGAAACTTTGCCGGATTGATTCTCGGAACAATGATGGGCCCGACGATTGTCTTCACAATCCCCGTTGCTCTTTCAATCATTAAACCTGAAGATCGCCCCTACTTAGGCGCCGGTGTACTTGCCGGACTTATTACAATTCCTCTCGGCTGTATTGCAGGTGGACTTGTGATGAATTTGACACCCTACAAAATTAGCATGGCGACAGTACTTGTTAACTTGATTCCCGTTATAATCATTGCAGGTGCAATCTGTGTCGGACTTTGGTTTGTTCCCGATCGTATGATTCGTGGATTTAACAAATTCGGAACGGCAGTAACCGTTCTTATCACAATCTTCACAGCCATTGCCGTATTTGAATATATCACAGGGATACACTTCCCGCTTTTTGATATTATGGTAGACCCTGAAAAGAACAACGGAGTCATTCCTCTAGAAGAAGGTCTCTTGATATGCGGACAGATCGCAGTCGTCTTGATTGGTGCTTTCCCGATGGTCAAATGGATTACAAGAACATTCGGTACAGCGCTTGAAAAAGTTGGAGGCCTCCTTGGTATGAACGAAGAAGGTTCAGCCGGATTGGTAGCAACACTTGCAAACAACATTGCCATGTTTAACATCCTTGATAAGATGAATGCAAAGGGCAAACTTATAAACGTAGCATTTGCAGTATCAGCAGCATTTGTCTTTGGCGATCACCTTGGATTTACAGCCGGAGCAAATGCAGAAATGATATTCCCTGTTGTTGTAGGTAAGCTTGTTGCCGGTATCACGGCAGTTATCCTTTCTCTAATCCTTGCTCCGATGCTTCTTTCAAAGGTGGAATCCTCAGTAAAAAACAGCAAATAACACCTTTGCAAGTTAGCCTGAAAGGTTGTGAGAACAGTGAACAGAAGTGAACAGTTAATACGTGACATAGTAACTCAGGTCTTAAACGAATCCATGGGCAAGCAGGAACAGGATTTTGTTAAGAAAAAAGACCCAAGTGGAGTGATTCTAATCAAATCAGACACAGTAAAATGTGAACGCTTTGAGCAGGATGGAGTTGCTCTCAAAGATGTTGTAACGCTTGAAGAGGCTCCCAGAATGGGCGCCGGAATAATGGAGCTCGACAATACAAGCTTTGAGTGGACTCTTACTTACGATGAATATGATGTAGTTCTTTCAGGCGTACTTGAGATCGTAGTCGATGGTCGAATAGTAACAGGCTATCCCGGCGATATCATCTACATTCCAAAGAACACAAAGATTCATTTCCAAACTCCAAGTCACGCAAGATACGCTTATTTCGTCTATCCGGCGAACTGGGGCGAATTAATTTAAAAAGTTATAAAACTTAAGTGTGGGCATTGTGTAGGCTTGAATCTTTTGCATAATGCCCTCACTTAATGAAATAAAAGGCAACATTTTTTTGACAATAGGTAAAGTTTGTGATACTTTATTTAAAGTGTTAGCGTCGCAGAATAGCTGTTAGCAACACTCTAAATAAAAGTGAGTGTTCACAAGACATACGGGCTGATTAGCGGTTGCGACTTATCGTACTTTGCTTATTGATTTATTCCTATTTTTTAAAAAACTTTTTAGTCTATAATTTACAATCTACTGTGCACCGTAAATCTGGAAGGAGTGTTTGTTATTATGGTCAAGAAGTATACCAGAGTAGTAATGTTAGCACTTGCAGCAATCATGGTGTTTTCATGTGTCGCAATGGCAGCAACAACGATCCCTGAGATTTATGCCAAGAAACCCACACAGTACCTCACAGAGAAGAATTGGGCACCCTGGTCAAAGAAAGTCATCAACCAGATGTTCGATGCTTTCGGAAGAAACAATGTCAACTACAATCCGGAAAATAGACCCTGGGCGATGTTTGACTGTGACAACACCATCACATTGACAGACGTACAG
>JAAYFL010000079.1 GCA_012728235.1 Synergistaceae bacterium | reverse complement strand
CCCTTCTGCCCCGTCCGCTGTTCTGCTCATTAGCAACAACAACATAACCGTTCTTAGCATCAGCTGTATTTAATTCTTTCAGATATTGATTTGTAGAATGAACGACGGGAAGCAGTTTCATTTTTTGTCCTATGAACGTAGTCCTTAAATCATCACGAATAGTTTTTTCAAACAATGTATCATTTGTGTCCATGAGTATATAACCCTTATTTGGGACAGAAACGATCTCATTTCCATCATCCCGCAACAGGCGAATAGCTTTCCAGATTGCGTTGCGGCTGACGCCTAACGCACTTGCTAGCTGACCGCCTGTAACGATATTTCCCTTTCGTTGTTCCAAGGAATATAACACCTGATTTTTTAACAAAATATACACCCCTTTTATGCTATTAAATCGTTGCAAGGCTCTTGTGTCAACCCTAATTTTATTTTAGGTTGACAGTTGGCATAAGGCATAGGCAACCCACATTTATCTTTTCGGAATAAAAAAACAGGGTATTGTTTTTTAACAATACCCTGTTTCATATCTGATATTATGTTTCTTATTTACGTGATTTGAACTCTCTTTTAGATTTTTCTGCTGCCCAATATGCGTGGGAGCTTTAGCTCCGGCGTAGGCCCTATTACCTCTCTGGTCTGGTCAAGCTCTATATCAAAAAGAGCCTGAGTGATTCTCATATTGGTAATATCATCTGTCTCATAAGAAATGGAGAATCTCCTATAGCCAAATTTCTCCGCGAAGAATGATATGTTCGACTTATTCTTTCCGGAAAGAATTTGAAATGACTTTTCTAAAGTTAAGAAAAATCTATCCTCGTCGAAAAAAGGATCCTCACTTACCAACATAATAACCTTGCACTCGTCGACCAACACCGAATCGTTCCATATCCCGCAGAGTGTGAGTGCAGCTTTTAAGCCTTCAAATCTATGCAGTATCTTTACTATGCAATTCTCCATCTCTTCGGAATATGTGAATACCGCCGTGAAACCCAACTCAAGACCGCTGTTGCGGATTGGGTCTATCATATTCTGTCTTGCCAAAGTTCCGACATTGCCCCTCTGGAAACTGCGAAGGAAGAGAAATTCGCTATGCATTTCAAATGCGAGCCCTGCTACATTTTCAAGCAAAGGACACAAAAGTTTGTTGACAGTAACAGGTGAATAATCCTTTGCGTATGGAAACCACGGCTCAATATTAAATTCTACGTTTTGGTCCCAGTATGGCAGAATTGAAGTCATGCCGTCGCCTCCTTTATTTATGTTTGACTAAAGTATAACCTTAGCACCGTATATGTAAATACGTAATTAAGAACAGAGAGTATAGCAGAAGAATGGCTTTATTGCTCTAGTTTTTTTATTCCCATCTATTAAAGAGTTCTTCAAGCTGCATATCGCTTCTTATGCCAAAACGAGTCAAAGCAAAATCATAACGTACCGGATCCTCTGGCGATATGACTTTAAAGGCTTCTGTAATCTCTTTAACTGCTCTAGCATCTGGCTGTTTATGAGTGCACAATCCTAATTTTGAACAGATATTAAACATATGGGTGTCCAGTGGAATAAAAAGAGAATCGGGGGAAATTTTAGACCAACCTCCCGGATCCACCTCATCAGAGCGAACCATCCATCTCAAAAATAAAGCCAATCTTTTACATGCACTGCCTTTGGAAGGTTTCGGAAGCAGATACATCTTCTCTTTCCCGCCACAGGCTAGCAGCTCTGTAGAAAATTTTTCGACCGTCTGCCAAGAATCTCCTTCGTGAAATGAGAGAAACAGACTCTCTAGAGTTGCGCCCCTTTTGAGTAGTTCACTTATACAGGAGAGAAAGCCCACCATTTCATATTCGTCAGTAAAACGATGAACGAAACCTTTGAAGCTTTCCTTTAATTCTGCCTGATCCACACTTTTCAGATATTGAGAAGGTGAGGGACCTAAGACGGATAGAACTTTTTCAATGCTCTTTAGTATTTGAGCCACTCTTCCATATGCTAATGAGGAAGCAATTAAACCAACAATCTCTCTGTCTTCCGGAAGATCATAATCATAAAGAAATTGAAGAGGATCAGGTGAAACATAGATCCTCTTATTAAAATCTTTATATAACTTTTCAAATATCGCTCGACTTTTTACAAGTTCCGCTTTCTCAGATAAAATTCCCATGTTTAAATTATTTTAAGTCGTTGAATATTACCGTTGGCGCAGTCTCAGGAGACTTGCCCTTTTTTTTAATATGATATTCAGCATATGTGAGAGGAACTGTTTCTTTCAAGAAATTAGCTGAGACGAGTTCTCCTACGAAGAGTACGTGTGTCGACAAATCCATCATTTTGGTGACTTTGGCCTCGTAATTAGCAACAGACCATTCAGTAATCAACGGAGCACCTGTTTCACCCAAAACATATTTTGTTTCTTCAAATTTATCTATATCTCTGCCTGATTTAAAACCAAAGCGACCGATGAAAGTCATGGGCACCTCTTGCTCAAGAATAGCAACGGAAAAAACTTTACTTTCTTGAATCATTTCCGTTGTT